>JABAYQ010000007.1:1759-2741 GCA_018608925.1 Cryomorphaceae bacterium
AATCTAAAATTTCTGCCTCCCATTATACCAGCAAATGTAAGCTCACTCATTCCTTCAGGCAGTGGCATTACAGCAGCAAGAGAATGAGATGGCGGACCACCTACAAAAATACTCACCTTAAGAGGCTGGCCTTTTTTGTTAGCTTTCGATTGATGAACACCTATTCCTCTATGGATTTGATAATGCAATCCTATCTCTTTATTTTCTTGGTAATCGTTTCCGTTCAGTTGAATACGGTACATTCCTAAATTGGAATTTAATATTCCTGGCTTATCTACATCTTCAGAAAAAACTTGAGGTAATGTAACAAACGGACCTCCATCCATTGGCCAACACTGAATTTGAGGTATATCAGTAATTTGAATTTCTTCAAACTTATCGTTCCATTTTTTTAATGGCAAAGCAAATGGAGCGGTAAGAAGAGAACTGAGATATGCAAAAGGATTTTTAATTGCTTTAGAAGGATCCCCTTTTATAGAGACAAGGCCTTTAACTGGTTTAAGATTTTTTCTAAAAATAAACCTACTCTGTTCTAGAGTGCCAAATATATTAGATAGAGATCTGAATTTACTTCCCTTTACATTTTCGAATAAAACTGCTTTATGGTGGTTTTTAAACACCATTTGGTGAATAGCAGACATTTCTAAATAAGGATCTACTTCTTCTTTGATACGAATAAGCATTCCGTTTTTCTCTAGGTCTGAAACACAGTCATTTAAACATTTATAAGCCATGGTACAAAGATAAAAAAAAGGCAACCGTAAACGGTTGCCTTTTTGCTATGATTTTTTTGAAATTATCTTTTATCAATCGAAACATAATCTCTTTGAGTATGTCCTGTGTAAACTTGTCTAGGACGACCGATTGGCTCTTTGTTTTCTCTCATTTCTTTCCATTGAGCTACCCAGCCTGGTAAACGACCAATTGCGAACATAACCGTAAACATATCCATTGGAATTCCTAAAGCTCTATAAATCATACC
>JABAYQ010000090.1:0-2202 GCA_018608925.1 Cryomorphaceae bacterium
CGAGCAAACTCAGCGTTTTCAGATAAAAAACCATAACCAGGATGAATAGCATCTACGTCTAAATCTTTACAGACTTCAATAATTTTATCCTTCTTTAGATAAGATTCACTAGAAGGTGAAGGCCCGATGTGAACGGCTTGATCAGCATACATAACATGAGGAGATTGTCTATCTGCATCGGAATAAACAGCAACTGTTTTAATTCCCATTTCTTTAGCTGATCGCATAATTCTAATTGCGATTTCTCCTCTGTTAGCAACAAGTATCTTTTTCATCGAATAAATTTAAACATTTTGAAAAAAAAAGCAGCCAATTGGCTGCTTTTAAATGAATTGTGATAAACTATAATATCTCTTTTACTCTATCAGCAGCTTCTTGTAATAATATTACAGAAATTACTTTAAGACCACTATCGTCAATTAATTTTTTAGCTTCTACAGCGTTAGTTCCTTGTAAACGAACAATGATAGGAATATTGATTTCTCCAATATTTTGATAAGCATCTACAATACCTTGAGCAACTCTATCGCATCTAACAATACCTCCAAAGATATTTACTAGAATAGCTTTTACATTGGTATCTTTCATAATAATTCTGAAAGCTTGCTCTACTCTTGCAGCATCAGCAGTACCACCTACATCTAAAAAGTTAGCAGGATTTCCTCCAGCTTGTTTAATGATATCCATTGTAGCCATTGCTAAACCAGCACCATTAACCATACAACCTACGTTTCCGTCAAGCTTAACGAAGTTTAATCCGTACTCACCTGCTTCAACTTCAGAAGCTTCTTCCTCTCTTGTATCTCTTAATAATGCGTAATCTTTATGTCTGTATAAAGCGTTTCCATCTAAAGCAACTTTAGCATCAACTGCTAAAATTTTGTTGTCTGAAGTTTTTAAAACAGGATTGATTTCGAACAAAGCGGAATCAATACCATCGTAAGCGCTATATAATGAATGAACAAATTTTGTCATTTCTTTAAAAGCTTTTCCACTTAAACCTAAGTTAAAAGCAATTTTTCTACACTGAAAAGCTTGTAATCCTACTTTAGGGTTTATCTCTTCGTGAAATATTAAGTGTGGAGTTTTATCCGCAACTTCTTCAATATCCATTCCTCCCTCTGTAGAGTACATAATCATGTTTCTACCAGTAGAACGATTTAATAAAACAGAAATATAAAATTCTGAAGTTTCGGTTTCACCTGGGTAATACACATCCTCAGCAACTAAAACCTGATGAACTTTTTTACCTTCAGCCGATGTTTGTGGTGTTACTAATTGCATCCCTAATATTTGAGATGAAATTTCTTTAACTTCCTCCAAAGATTTAGCAAGTTTTACTCCACCGCCTTTTCCTCTACCTCCAGCATGTACCTGAGCTTTAACTACCCACCATGAAGTACCAGTTGTTTCGTTTAATTTCTTTGCTGCTGCAACAGCCTCTTCAGGTGTGGTAGCAACTATACCAGTTTGGATCTGAACACCAAAACTGTTTAATATCTCTTTTCCTTGAAATTCGTGTAAATTCATAGTGTAAATAATTTGACGCAAAAGTAATTCCTTTGTTCCAATTTTTAAAATTTTGTTACACATTAATTTAATAACTTTGCTCCCCTAATTGTTACACATAAATGAGACACCTTTTTTTACTACTTAATCTTATCTCTTTTCTAGGGTTTTCTCAGAACTTTAATGAAAAAAATTATAATATTAAAAGAACAAATACACCTCCTTCGATTGACGGAAATGTAGAATCTTTTTGGAATAATATTGAAAGCGGAGGCGAATTCATTTGTGAAAGTCCGGAAAATGGCAAGAATGAAAACCCAAATTTAAAAACAGAATGGAAAGCTACCTATGACGATAAAGCTGTTTATTTTTTAGTTTTAATGTACGACAACAACCCAGACAGTATTTTAAAACAACTGTCTCAAAGAGATGGTTTATATTCTGCTAACGCTGATAAAATTGAATTAAGAATCAATCCTTATAATGACGGACAAGTTGATTACACCTTTAGCTTATCGGCTGCAGGAGTTCAACAAGATGTTAAATACACGGCTGACGGAAGTTCTGAATATAACTGGAACATGGTTTGGAGCTCCGCAACTTCCATTACTGATTTCGGATGGATTGCAGAAATTAAACTTCCATATTCAGCTCTTCGATTTCCTAAAAAAGAAGTACAAGAATGGAGTTTTA
>JABAYQ010000090.1:2212-2739 GCA_018608925.1 Cryomorphaceae bacterium
AGAAGAAATAGAGAATCTTATTCGTGGAACTACATAGATAACAGTAAATCAAATATCATAGAACAAGCAGGTAAAATTTCGGGCTTTAAAGACATTGATCCTCCTGTTAGACTTACTCTTTACCCATACACTTCTGGATTGGCTGTTAACAAAGATGATACTACTCTATTTAATATTAATGGTGGTCTTGATGTTAAATACGGAATCAATCAAAGCTACACGCTTGACATGACCTTAATACCTGACTTTGGCCAAGTTGGTTTTGATAATCAGGTACTCAACCTATCTCCTTTCGAAATTCAATACGATGAAAAAAGATCGTTTTTTAATGAAGGCACGGAATTGTTTGACAAAGGAGGCTTATTTTATTCCAGAAGAATTAGCGATAATTTATTAAATGCAACTAAAATAACTGGTAAAAACAATGGTAACTTAGGGGTTGGGCTACTTAATGCGATTACTAAAAATACGGAGGACACCGAGGACATGGCTCAATCGAACTACAATGTAATTGTTTTAGATCAAGC
>JABAYQ010000031.1 GCA_018608925.1 Cryomorphaceae bacterium
ATGCTCTTCCTATTCCGAATACGAATTTGTTTGCTTGTAAAGCACTTTCGTCCACATCAGGATATCTATTTAAGAACATTGGGAAATCAACTCTTAAAACCAATGGTTTTACCATATCAAGTGTTCCCCAGTTGCTTATAGTTAATGCCACACCAATACCAGCGTCAGCTCTAAGGTCAGAGAATGCTTCTCTAACGTTGTCTCTAGTAATTTCTGTATTGTTTAGCATTCCGGCATCAGCAAACAGATATGTTTTGATATTTCTTCTGTATTTAATTACAGGAATTATTTTTTGAAATTCTAATTCTACGTTTACAGCAACACCAGAAGTATTTTTGTAATTGTTTATGTAATTTCCATTTCCATCTAATTCTGGGGCAAGGTAGCCGCTATATCCTCTTAGGTTTAGTCCACCTCCAGAGTGAAAACTATTTGTTTGTGCGCCATAGCCCAACCAATCGTTAGGAATAAACCCGTTCGATCTTGTGAATTTGTTTTCTACCAATTCTTCTGAGTTTGCTCCCGCAAGATGTAGTTGTGATTCTCCTGCCCAATCTGTTCCTGTTCCGTATTGAGCAAAAACTCTAGTGTTAAGTTTAAACTTTTTAATATTGCTTTTGTTTACGGTGTTGAATTTGATGTAAGAATAGTCGTAATCAGAACCAACTGAAGAACTTACTATTTCGAAATTAATCTTTCCATTTCCTCCAACATAGTTGTAAAGGTGAGACCAGCCTAGTGTAGATGTGTTGTTAAACTTTTCGCTTTCCCATTCATTGTATAACAAATAGTTAAGGGAAGATGGTGAAGGTCTGTACATACTTTTAAATGCTATGTAGAATCTATTTTTCTTTTTGTAATCGTATTTTTCTAGCTCAAATTTATTCAGAGCTAAACCATCTAGGTATCTAGAATGCAAACCAATAGAAAGGTTTTTGCTAAACTTGTCTAAACCTGTTTTGTAATTTACACGGTAGGAGACAGGGTCATAGTTGTTATCTAGTGAGTCTAAGCTCATTCCAGTGTTTAGCCATACATTTCCTTCCACTCTGTGGTGATAGTTTAAGTAGTCACCATTAAAGTGTGCTCCTATCTTTAATCCGTCATAAGCATTGTACCATACGTCAGGTCTTAAAAATATCTCGTAATTCTTCCAATCTGGCATATTCCAAATTTTGGAGTCAAACGCATACTTAGTTGGCATTGTGTTAGAGTTGTTTAGCATATAACTGTCAGCCAATCTGTTTGTTGGGTCAATAACTACTTTCTTAATTCCTGTTTCAGAACTAATAGTTGTTTTGTACTCTGGGAAAATTTTTCCCCATGCTTCCCATTTA
The DNA here is from genome assembly GCA_018608925.1 of Cryomorphaceae bacterium. Classification (GTDB taxonomy): domain Bacteria; phylum Bacteroidota; class Bacteroidia; order Flavobacteriales; family UBA7312; genus JABAYQ01. The sequence continues at coordinate 1,338 of JABAYQ010000031.1, forward strand.
TCTAAAACTGTTGCGTCTGTATTTTTAATAAACCAGTTGTTAGGAATGTGGTAATGATTGGTGTCATTGTTATTATCAATCGTGATAAAATCAATTGGCATTTGCATTTCACCTTTTCTTTCGAACGTTAGTTCGTAATCGTTACCTCCTACGTTTTTAAGTCCTGAAATAGAGTAGTCGATTGTTTTAGTTGTTTCGAACCACTGATCAAAAAACCAATTTAAATCTGTTTTAGAGTGCTCTATAATTGCTTCTTTAAAGTCTTCGAAATAAGGGTGAGCCATTTTCCATTTCTGGAAATAGTGCTGCATAGATTCTAAAAATAATTCTTCCCCTAAAACATATTCTAGGTTATAAATCATTGCTGCAGTTTTGTAATACACATGTCTGTATCCACCTCCATGTCCTAGAGAGCTTTCGAAATCATCGGAGTGAGTATTTAGTCTAGGATCATTAAACTTAGTAGCATCTCTCATGTAAGCGTAGTAGACTCTTGAGTCAGTAGCTTTTACGGCTTTCTTAAATTTATTACGGTAATTGTTGTCGCTTTTTTCTTCTACTAAATATTCGCCATCAATTTTATTTAATGCCCAAGCAGTTAAAAACTGAGTAAATCCTTCGTCCATAGCAGCTCTGTATGTTTCGTTAGAACCAACCTGTCCGTAAAACCATTGGTGACCTATTTCGTGCGCTAAAAGACCTCTGTATCCAGGGTCAGAACCTCCGTCTAGAGTAATCATAGGATATTCCATTCCGTCTCTTGCGTCAGCTACAATAATTTTATTGTAAGTATACATTCCTATGTCTTCAGAAAACACTCTAATTACTTCTGCAGCAAAACTAGCAGCATTTTGCCATTTAGAAGCGTGAGGTTCTTGAACAAGCGATATAGCACTTATGCCATTCCAGACTACTTCTCCAATTCTATAAGTTGGGTCGGCTGTAAAAGCAAAATCGTGAACGTTTTCAGCGTGGTAAATCCATGTTTTTCTTGATAAACTATCGTAAGGAGTAATGATAGATGGTTTTGAGTTCCACACTTTATCAGCAAAGTTCTTAATATCTAATTTTTCTCTCAAATCAGCAGGCATTACATCTTCTTTGTTTTGAAGAGCACCGGTTGCTTCTACAACAAAGTTAGATGCAAAAGTTAGTTCTACATCAAAGGTTCCGAAATCTCCGTAAAACTCTTTTCCTAAGTGCTGGTCTTTTGTCCAACCAAATTTGTGATCGTAAACAGAAATTCTAGGATACCATAAAACACCATCGTAATGCTTGTAACCAAACGCATTAAATGTTTTCATTCTTCTTCTCAGAGAACCATTGTCAAAATATGTTTTGAAAATAATATCGAAAGTAATTTGCTCTCCACTTTTTAATGGTTTTTCGAGGAATACTTT
>JABAYQ010000151.1 GCA_018608925.1 Cryomorphaceae bacterium
CAATAACCCAAATTTATATTGTGTTTCTGTACCAACTCTTGAAGACATGAGCGAGCCTTCAAACAATAATTTTGATCAGCCAGGTATGGGCGGCGGCCCTGGCGGAACTAATGAATACAGCAATATTGGTTCAATTGGTTTTAGTCATGATCTACAGCTTATTTTTAGTCTTGACTGCTCTGTTGGTGCTGGTTGTTTAGAACCTGATGCTTGTAATACTGATGAATCAGCTACTTACAACGATGGTAATTTGTGTGGCTATCCATCTACAGACTCGCTTGTAGTTTATAACTATACCTCTTATGAGTGGAATGGAACAAACTATAGTCAATCAGGCTTATTTGAACAAAACCTTATCTCTTCATTCGGATGCGATAGTACTGTTTTTATAGATTTAACCATTTTAGACAGTCCGTTCCAACTATTTCCTGAAACTTTTTACACAACTGACTCTACTTTCCAATTTTCGTTATTACAAGAAGAAACAATTAGTGGACCAGGTGTTAACGATGCTAGTTTTAGCCCTGAAACAGCAGGACTAGGTACTCATACTATTACCTCAAATTTTTCAAAAGCGATTGCAATCAGTGGAGGAGAATATAGCATAGACACCAATGCAACTTTTGGTTATATCGATATTTCTGAAGTAGGAATTGAGCTTTCTATAAGTGACGAAGACGATGAATATTCTGACTACCTCGCTTTAGGATTTGACTTTCAGTACTGGGGAGAAAACGTAGACTCTTTTCAGGTAGTTAGTAACGGATGGATTACTTTTGACGACAGCCAAAATGACGATTATAACATAGGTCTTCCAGTAGAATATGAAGAGGCTGACAATTCTATTTTCTTAATTGATGTAGATTTAGATCCATCAGAATCCGATGGAACAATAAATTACGCAACTATCGGGGAAGCACCTAACAGAATATTTGTATTAGAATTCGATAGCGTTGCATATTATAGCAATAATGATGTGCCATTTAGCTCACAACTTCACTTGTATGAAACAAGCAACAGAATCGAAATACATACTGCAACAGCAGACAATTATGCAAATGGAAACGATGCATCCCAAGGGCTGCAATCACCAGACCAAGACGTTGCCTTTGTAGTGCCAGGAAGAGATGAGAGTAAATGGGTATTAATTGATGATGTAGTTGCATTTGAATTCTTTAATATATATGAGTTTGCTAATGCTGAAATATCAGCAGACGTAAATGTTATAACTATTGACACATCTTTTCAAGATATTACTGCTTGCGCTAGCTTTGAGTGGAACGGAACAACTTACAGTCAAAACGGAACATACACTTATGAAACCAACTCTTCATTAGGCTATGATTCTGTAGCAGTACTGAACTTAAGTATAAACCCAAATCCTGAGCAGTTGAGCATAAGTCAACGTTGGTCTACCACTTTCCAAACAGGAGAAAGTTTTGCTTACCAATGGTATTTGAATGGAGAAGAAATGGAAGGGGAAACAAGCGATTATTGCAACTTTACTCAAGGTGGAACATATACTGTAGAAGCGATAGACTCTTTAGGCTGTAAGACAATGTCTGAAGAGTTTGTGATAGGTTCTTTAGATAGAGTTTTCACAAGCGAAATGGACTTCATGCTATACCCTAACCCTACTAATCAGTTCTTAAACATTGAGCTCCAAGAAGAGTTAGGAACAGAATACATCATTGTTGTATCTGATTTAACAGGAAGAGCTTTAGTGAATTTTGATGGCTCTAAAAATAACACTCTACGTCCGTTTATTGACTTAAACAACTTGGCTAAAGGTTCTTACCAAATAACCGTTAAATACAGCAATTCAATAGCAATAAGTAAAACAGTAATTAAAAACTAATGAAGATGAAAAACATCCTTTTAATATTAGCCCTATTACCAATGGTAAGTATGGCTCAGATAACAGACAAATTATTTGCAGAAGTAAGCTTTGGCTTAGTAGAAGACATAGAACATACCGACAAGGATATTAACTTATTCTCTCCCGATATGTCTAGTAGTCACTCTAGCGATGCTGAACTAGAAAATGGTTTTGATATAAGCATTGGTTACCAGTACTCTGAAAAAATAGCAGTTGGGTTTAGTTACTTAGATGCAGAAATTTCTGGCTCTAATGATGTAGAGTATTTTCAAGGTGAATTTACTGACATGAGTGCTTTTATTCAGTACGATTTGTACCAAGTGAAAAACATAATGTTTTTTGCTGATGCTAGTTTAGGCCAAGTAGAATACGAAGCAAGTCGTTTTTTAGTATCGGATGATTCCGAATTACCAATCAACTCCCCTGACGGAACAGCCAACAAAATGGCACTGGGTTTAGGAGCGAAAATGGCTATTAAAGACAATATGACAATAGTAGTTAAATACACTTTAAACGAATTAGATGACGATGGATTTGATGGTTGGGACTACGGTTCGGACACCGATCGTTATGCGTTTATGTCAGTTGGCTTAAGAATGAAACTATCTAAATAAAACGACCGAAAATCGAATAATATAAAAAGCCCTCACAATAATTGTGAGGGCTTTTTGTATACTATAATAGATTATATTTGCGCCCTTCTTAACTTTAACAAAAAAATATGAAATCTATTTTCACCATTCTTTTGGCTCTATTGCCATTTTTGGCTATTAGCCAAACTACCACTATTCCCGATCCTATTTTTGAGCAAGCTCTCATTGATTTAGAATACGATGATGTTTTAGACGGCTCTGTT
>JABAYQ010000120.1 GCA_018608925.1 Cryomorphaceae bacterium
CTCCTCACTAGTGTATATGTGCGATCAACTGATTACAAAAAGCAAACATCCCCAAAGCGGTTTTTATTTGAACAATTTAGATCAGTTAAAGAAAATTCTACAAAGTAAAACCGATAAAAAAACATTATTAATAGGAGTAAGTTATGCTTTACTAGACTTAGTCGAAAAAGGCCCCATAGCACTCAAAAATACTATTGTAATGGAAACAGGTGGGATGAAAGGAAAAAGAAAAGAAATGATTCGAGAAGAGTTGCATCAAAAATTAAAAGATGGATTCGGTTTGCAAAAAATTCACTCAGAATATGGCATGACAGAATTGTTATCGCAAGCCTACTCTAAAGGAAACGGCATTTTCGAAACACCAGATTGGATGAGGGTTATAGCTAGATCGTCCGACGACCCTCTTAGTATTTTAGGGAATGGAATCACAGGAGGTCTAAACATAATAGATTTAGCAAATATTAATTCTTGCGCCTTTGTTGCTACTTTAGGCAACAATAAATTTGAAGTTTTAGGAAGATTTGACAACTCTGATGTTAGAGGTTGTAATTTATTAGTTCAATGATAATAAGAAAAGCAAAGCATACAGAACTAGACCAAATAATGGAGACCTATAAGTCATGCGTAAAAGGAATGATCGACTTAGGTATTGACCAATGGGATGAAAGCTATCCCAATAGGGGGATTATTCAAAACGACTTAGAAGAACAAAATTATTATGTCGCTATTTTGGATGAAGAAATAGTAGCAGGAATAAAAATCGATGAAGTTCAAGACCCTACTTATTTAGACATTAACTGGAAAGACAAAAGCAACAACTTTATAGTAGTCCATCGATTATGTTCCAAGACTAAAGTCTGGAACAAAGGCATTGGCAAAAAAATGATGGAATTTGCAGAATCTGTAGCTAAAGAGTTAAGCTGTACCTCTATTCGCTTAGATACCTATGTTAACAATCCTAAGGCAATGGCTTTTTATGAGCACATAGGATATACCAAGCTAGGCTCTATAAATCTGAAGCCAGAAAAAGATAAATACTATTGCTTTGAAAAATTTATTTAACTTTGTATAATCCTTATTTTTAAACAAGGACCCCCTTAACCCTAGCAAATCAATAAATAATTTGATTTATGGGGAAACAAAAATTTATACTACTTACATTCTTAATCTTTTGCTTTGCAGCAAGTTCACAAAACTTAGTGCCCAATCCTAGCTTTGAAGATTACGACACCAACTACACCGCAACTATCTATCCTTACTTCAACCATACCTTTGAGTCTATTGACATATGGCGTACTGAATGGGACATGTTTAATACTCCCGATTTGTTCTTTGAAGATAATTATATGTTTTTTGAAGATGTTGACCCCGCTTTATTACAAATGGCAATAGACTTATATAACGCCTTAGACTCAGATAACCCCGGATTAGGAATAAATTACGCATCTTCTCCCGCTAATTATACAGGATTCCAGTACCCAAGAACAGGATCAAACTATATTGGCTTAAGAGCAGAGACGTCTATAGTCTTGAATAATAATGGTAGTTTCTCAAACAATCCCTATCACGAATACGTACAAGTAGAACTTAGCGAAACATTAGAAGCTGGCAAAACCTATGAAGTTTCCTTTTTCGTAAGCTTATCTGAAAACAGTATTTTTCAAAACAATAGCATAGGAATATTATTATCCGATCAAAGTGAATTTAATTTTGGTATAATTCCCGAAGAGCCAGATATCGTTTCACCTGACTCGATAACAAGCACAGAAGATTGGGTAGAAGTAAAAGAAAACTACGTTGCTCAGGGAGGAGAAAAGTTTCTTAGTCTTGGCAATTTAAACCTAACAGCAATAACAGACACCTTTATATTGCAAGGGCAATTTAACGCTGTCTATTATTATATAGATGATATATCCGTTTTTGAAAACAGAAGAATAGATACCACTTTATGCCCTAATGACTCCATAACATTAACAGCTACGCCAGGGTCAATCAACCATTTATGGCAAGACGGATCCATCGATTCTGTTTTTGTTGTGACAGAACCAGGAACCTATTGGTATAGAGGGGATTATGACAACATATTTCATACTGACACCTTCATAGTAAATTACTACGAGCCATTAACTATATCGTCAATAACGGATACTATTATTTGCTACGATGCTTCTATCGAAATAGTAGCAACCCATAACTTCGACGATGTTCAATACAATTGGAGTACTGGTGACACAACTAGCTCAATAACTGTTTCAGAAGCTGGACTATACTATGTAGCAATAACAAACATATGCCAAAAACAAGCAAATGTAATTACTATCAATAAAACACCTAAGCTGGAATTTGAATTAGGCAATGACACCATCTTATGTCATAACACCAGCATATTACTCTCTCCTCAACTAAATGACGGAGAATATAATTGGCAAGACGGCAGCAATGATTTAATCTATTCAGTAAATAGCTCTGGAGAATATTGGCTTTCTGTTAGTAATGAATGTGAAACCGTTACGGACGTTATTAATGTAACTGTATTGGATAGCTTAGAATTAGATTTAGGCCCCGAATTAGATGTTTGCGAATTCCCAATTACAATTGATGTATTCAATGATAAAGCCCAATATTTGTGGCAAGACGGCTCCCAAAACAATTCTATTACAATAGAGGATTCTTCAACAATATGGGTCAATGTTAGCAATCAATGCGAAAGCATAAGCGACACACTGA
>JABAYQ010000003.1 GCA_018608925.1 Cryomorphaceae bacterium
GTCGTATTGCATAACGTACTTTCTGTAAAGAATTTTAAAATTGTCTTTATCGAAGTAAGAAACTAACTCTCTAATAAGCACGTCGTCTTTGTCTTTAGAACTTAGAGAGTCTTTCATCACACAAGTAAAAGCATAGCACTCAATAGAATCTTTATAGAAGGTTTGGGAAATCTTGTAATCGTAATATTTTTGCATTGAAACATCAAAAATAGCAAGCTTTTTTTTACTGTTTCCTGTGCTTTTTTCTACTTTTATTGATCCAGGATTAAAAACAATTACTTTAGCATCGTTTTCGTTTTGCTCATCCTTATCATCGGCATCTTCATTGTCTCTTTTAGAATATTTACTTACTGTTAAAGTATCCTTTGGGAAAAAAACATAATCGAAAAACTCAGGAGTATAGTATTTATACTTGCCCTTTCTATTGTATATTTTACCATCATCGTATGAGGAATCAATACGAACCGTAAGAATGTTATCTTCTACTTCGTACTTTCCCGAACGGTATAAAAATCCTACTTGTTCGTTCTTGGTATTAAAAATAGTTAGTTCGCTATCGTAATCATGCGGGTAATACCTTAGATTTTTAAACCCTTGATAAAAGCTAGTATCTGATTTAACGTAATGAACAAATTCTTCCACACTAAACCCTTCTTTAACCGAAGAGATCATAACCGAATCTAAAAAGATAGATCTAACAATACCATCTTGAGCAAAAGTATTGAGGCTAATCAGAAGTATTAGTAGTGTTTTAAATATAATATTCATTCTGTAAAAGTATAAAAAAAAGCTGCCCACAAGGGGCAGCAAGTAGTAATTTATAAGCCGGATTCTGTTCTCAATAAAGAGCTCCATCATTTATCTATACACTTTATTACTAAAGCATTAAAGCTGCCTACCCCCCAAGATTGAGCGAGCAACCCCTGTTCTTGGTATACATGACATTGCACCACATAGAGTTTACCTGGTTTCACTACAGCCGAACTGTACTTGCTTTCTGTTGCACTGGTCCTCATCTTCCGATGGACGGATGTTATCCGCTATGTTGCTCTATGGTGTCCGGACTTTCCTCTTCCTAAGAAGCGATGAAGGCTATTACTACCAGTGCAAAGGTAAATTTTATATCTTTACGAAGTGAAAGAGATTATAACAACAAAAAACGCACCCCAAGCTATTGGCCCTTATAGCCAAGCTGTTCTAGCAAACGGAACATTATATAGCTCTGGTCAAATAGCTATAGACCCTCAAACCAACCTTTTAGTTTTAGAAACAATAGAGGCGGAAACCCATCAGGTAATGAAAAATCTAAGGGCTGTTTTAGAAGCTGCAAACATGGATTTTTCTAATGTAGTAAAATGTACTATATTCTTAAAAGACATGAATCAATATGCCTCAATAAATGAGGTTTACAAAACGTATTTTAATGAAAACCCGCCAGCAAGAGAAGCTGTTCAAGTAAGCGAATTACCTAAGAGTGTTAACGTAGAAATATCAGCCATTGGAGTCAAATAAAAAATTCAGCAGAAGAAAAGCACTTAAATCATTTTTTGGTTTAGGCATGCTTCCATTTATACCATTTAGAAGCTTTGCTAGTCAAGAGGAATGTATTACCACAGACGATATACTAGGCCCCTTTTTTATTGAAGGGGCTCCAAATATAAGTGTTATAGCTCCCTTTACGGAAGGTGTAGCTAGAATGTATATAACTGGGACGATATACGCTAAAGATTGCACTAGCCCTATTCCTAATGCCTTAATAGATGTGTGGCAAGCTAACTACGAAGGCGGGTATGAAGACATTGACTATAGGGGTAAAATTTATAGCGATGAAAACGGAAATTATTCTTTTGAAAGCATTCAACCAGGAAAATATTTAAATGGAGCAAACTTCCGTCCTAGCCATATACATTTCAAAGTCACCTATTTAAACAATCCGAGTTTAGTAACTCAATTGTATTTTGAAGGAGATACATCTATTGACATAGACCCTTGGGCTTCTGACCCTGAAGCAGCAGACAGAATAATTCCTCTGGCCACAGACGACAATCAAAACCTAAATGGCGTTTTTGATATCTATTTAAATGTAGAGTCTGAAACTGTAGGTACATTTGACTACAACAGAAATGACAATAAATCATGTGTTAGATCTATTGCGCCTAACCCTATAGTAAACGAGTTTGAAATAAATTTTTATACTAGTAAAAACGGGAATGTTAAACTAGATATTTGCGATGTTTCGGGAAGATTAGTGAAAACAATTTTTGAAGAAAAACTAGAAAAAGGATTACATAAAAAGAGTTTCCGAAACTTAGGTCTAAAAAAAGGAATCTATGTAATTAGACAGTTCCAAAACAATGTATCAACAGATGCAAAAAGAATTTTCGTAAACTAGTATTCTACCCTTAAATGATGAATACTTTGTAACTTCTTTTTGTAAAGCTTCTTAACCTTAGTAATATCCTTTAGAGTAATATCAGCGTTTTCAAATTGATTGTCATCAATTTGACTGTTAATAATTTTCTCTACCAAGCTATCAATATTTTCAGCAGTTGGGTTTTTGATACTCCTTGCAGCTGCCTCTACAGCATCAGCCATCATAAGTATAGCCGTTTCTTTAGAATATGGTTTTAGTCCGCTATAAGTAAACTTATCCAAAGCATTCTGATCATCAGGGAAGCTTGCAACATATTGCCTCTGTCTCTTATACAC
>JABAYQ010000119.1 GCA_018608925.1 Cryomorphaceae bacterium
GGATGGAACGGTGGAGAAAAGAATAATTATAGAATAAGTAAATATTTTATTTTACTAGAAGTAATTGTAGAAAAAAAAAGTTTATTGTTTGAGAAGTTTTTAAATTAGACTAATTCTTACTTTCTTCTTTTTAAGTTTGCTGTTATTGGTTTTTTCTATAAGCATTGCAGCTACATCAGAATGTACCCCAGCATAGGCACAGTTCTGTTTAAGTTCAATAACCCCAAGTTGATCTTTTTGAATCTGTCCTTGCTTAAAAAATAATCCAGCGATGTCTCCTTTTGATATTTTATCACGTCTTCCTCCAGTAATGTATAGTGTTTTCCATTCTGTAGGGGAAGGAAGTGTAGCTTTTAGTTGCTCTTCAATATTTAATTCTTCTGGAGTAATCTCCTGAATAAAGTCAGGAAGTGGCTCTCCCTTCCAATGCAAGATGTAAGCAATACCATCTCGATTCATACGAGCTGTTCGTCCGTTTCTATGAATAAATTCTTTTTTGTGAAGCGGAAGGTGGTAGTGAAGAATAAATTTTATTTCTGGAATATCAAGTCCTCTAGCAGCCAAATCGGTTGCCAAAAGAAGTTGGTTTGTACCATTTCTAAATTTTATTAATGCTCGTTCCCGGTCTATTTGTTCCATGCCTCCATGGTAGCTCTGATGAGCAATGTGGTTGTCATTTAAAAAGTCGCTTAGGCGTTCTAGTGCATCCTTGAAATTGCAAAATATAATTCCGGGCTGGTGTCCAATAAAAGCAAGTGCTTTTTCCAAAGCATCTAATTTATCTTTTTCGTTAGAAAGAAGTGTTTTTATGCTAAGTTGAGCAACACCGTCTTGAAGATAGTTAATGGTAATTGGTTTTTGCAAACCTACAAAGGTTGGTGTTTGTGCTTGGTCGGTAGCTGATGTCAGAATTCTTTGCTGAACATTAGGAAGCGATTCTACAATTTCAGCCATTTCATTTTCAAAGCCAATTTCTAGTGATTTGTCAAATTCATCTAGCACAATTGTATTTATATGCTCTAATGAAAAATTATCTCGTCTTATTCTGTCGGCTATTCTTCCTGGTGTGCCAATAAGTATTGCTGGTCGATGTTTTAAATCTTGCTTATCGAGCGCTCCAGCTCTTCCGCCATATACAGCATTTACCTTAAATCCCGAACCCATTTTTCGACTAACCTGTTCAATTTGTTGAGCTAATTCACGAGTAGGGACGAGTATTAAAATTTGAATTTCATGGCAATTCTTATCAAGTGATTCTATTATAGGTAATAGAAAGGCTAGGGTTTTACCTGTTCCTGTAGGAGAAAGCAAAATTACATCTGACTTAGATTTAATTGTTTCCCCTGCCTTTTCTTGCATAGGATTAAGTTCTGTAATATCAAATTTACTTAGAATGGAAGCTATTGGCTTATCGTCGGAAATTTCTTTTTGATCTTTAATGTTTTTTAACATTTAGCAAATTTATTGTCATTGTAACTCTTAAAGATATAAGCCCACTCATTTGAGTGGGCTTATAATTGTGGAGCTGGCGGGAATCGAACCCGCGTCCAAACAAGGAAAATAAGCGTTTTCTACATGTTTATTGTTTTTTTATTGTCGGGAAGGGTAAGGAAAAACACAACCTAACTCCAACCTTATCTTCTTTAGTTTCGCTTTTTAATCGAAGCCTTAAAAAGCTAGTTCAGTCTTTTTATGATGCTTCATTTAACCAAGAGCGATGAACTCTCTCTCAATCGGAAGCAAAGGCATCCTAATTTCTAAAATTAGGCAGCCATAGCGTAGTTATTCTCGCCATGTAAAAGTGTGTACATTGATATTAACGAGCCAACAAACAATGCTCGACATGCTTACGGTTAACTTCATCTTGTAGTCAAAACCAGTCAGCCCCAATAAATTTAAGAACAAATTCTTTTGCAAATGTATTGTTTATTGATCGTAAATTAAACGAACTAACAATTTTATTTATCTAGTAAATTTAAATCATATTAATTAGCTTTGTTGAAACTGATCTTAACATGTCAAAAATTAAAATAGGAATACTTAGGGAACGAAAAATTCCTGCTGATAAGAGAGTGGCTTTAAGTCCAGAACAATGTTTGTTTTTAACACAACAATATCCGAATATTGATTTAGTGGTAGAGAAAAGTCCTATCCGATGTTTTAGCGATAGTCAATATCAAAACTTAGGACTAAATTTAGCAGATGACCTAAGCGATTGCGATGTTTTGTTTGGAGTTAAAGAGGTTCCTAAAGAAAACCTTATTGCTAATAAAACCTATTTTTATTTTTCCCACACTATTAAAAAGCAATCTTACAACAGAATGTTACTTTCTAAAATGTTAGATCTTAATATTAAGATGGTCGATTATGAAACTTTGTGTGATAGCAATAATAAACGACTAATTGGCTTTGGAAAATACGCAGGTATTGTTGGCTGTTATAACGGATTCTTAACTCATGGTTTAAGAACTAAACAATACGACCTAAAAGCTGCTAATCAATGTTTTGATAGAACAGAGTTAGAGCAAGAATTAAAAAAAGTCAAACTTAAAAGTGCTAAAATTATTCTGACTGGTAATGGTAGAGTAGGAGAAGGTGCTTTAGAAATTCTTCAACTTTTAAATATTAAGCAAGTTGGTGTTGATTCCTTTTTGAATGACACTTTTGACACTCCTGTTTTTGTAGCTCTTGATAC
>JABAYQ010000148.1 GCA_018608925.1 Cryomorphaceae bacterium
CTTGAGTAGCCATTTGGTAGTCTATCCTCCAGCCTAAGTTTTTTGCTCTTGCACCCGCCCTATAGCTCCACCACGAATACTGGTGAGGCTCCTGGTTAAAGAATCTGAACGTGTCTATAAAACCTAAGTCTATAAAATCAGAAAGCCACTGCCTTTCCTCTGGTAAAAAACCTGATGTTTTTTTATTCCTTAGAGGGTTATGAATATCAATTGCATGATGGCAAATATTATAATCACCAACAATTAGAAGTTTAGGGAATTCTTTTTTTAACTCAGAAATATAATCGTAAAAATCTTTAAGAAACTGAATTTTAAACTCTTGCCTTAGGTCTCCACTACTTCCGGAGGGCATGTATACCGACATAAGCGAAAAGTCGTTGTAATCTGCTCTAATTATCCTGCCCTCATCGTCATACAAAGGATTACCCATTCCGTATTCTACATGATTGGGTTTTTCTTTTGTTAAAATTGCCGTTCCGCTATAGCCTTTTTTTTGTGCCGAATACCAAAAGCAAGAATAACCTAAGTCTTCAAATCTTTTTTCGTCTATCTGATCTTGGTTGGCTTTGATTTCTTGAAGACATAAGACATCTGGCTTGGAAGCCTTCATCCATTGATCCAGATCTTTATTTAAAGCTGCCCTAACACCGTTAACATTGTAAGAAATTACTCTTGTCATTACCTAAACTTTAACTGGTGTATACCAACAAGAGTTTCGTCAATCAAAAACTCAAAAGTAAATGTACCAGAAGATAAAACATTACCTCTTGTCCATAGCTGGCAATCGTTCATAGCTATGTTTTGATAATCAACTATATACTTAGTAGTGTATTGAATAGTGGTATCGCTTAATTCTAATTCCTGAACCATATTTGAAACGTTAAGAACGCTTCCTTTTGGGTCCAAGATTCTTACATAGATTTGTTTCTCTCCTTTGTCGGCTATTTGATTTTCTAAAATCGTATAACAAATTTTAAAGTTTTGAATCTTATTTGCTCTTGAGGTAGTAACTTCTCTTCCACTAGCCCTATAGTACAAGCCTTCTACAGAAATATCTTCGAGCTTTAAAACCGAAGCTGTAGATACTTTTTGAGATAGATTTTTGTTAGTTCTAACAAGATCTCGGTTTTTATTAGAAATAAATCTATTGGCTTTTTTGACGCTATCGTTTTCTAATTGCAAGCTTTCGTTAAGAATAAAAAGAGAATCTAGTGCATTTACATACCTCTTACTAATTTCTCTTAGTCTTTTAATCTTAACTCTAGCCTTGTTTAAATCGGCTTCCGAGCGTAAAAGGTTTTTTATCTCGTTAGAATAGGCGTTAATAACAGAGTCTTTGGAGTATAATTGATCGCTCAATTCTAGGTTTTCATCTTTAAGCATTTCATGCTCATCGATAAGATCGTCTAAATCATCTCTTAAAGCATTTTTTTGCTCTACATTTTCAATCATTAAAGCTAGCTGCTCTTCAGATTGCACTTTATTCCAAACTAAAAAAGCAAGCAATAGAACTATTACAACAGAAAGGCTAAGTACAAGAGTTTTAATTCTTTTATCAATTAAAATCCCTTTGCTATTTATTGGTTGATTCATTTGAAGTCGTGTTATGTATCTCTTTAAAGTTTACAATTAGCTCCTCTAACATCATGTTTTGAGTTTTAGACATATCATCCGACAAGTTTCCTTTGGTTTTGTCCTTTAACATCTTGAGCATTTCGAGCAGCTGTTCTGCCTGTTGTACATTTACATTTACCTCTCCGTTAACAGGATTAGTTATTTTACCTAACTCTTGCATTGCAGAATGGTGTAGTAAATATAGTAATTGAGAAAATAATTGGTCTTGTTTATCCATCTTCAAACGTTTTGAAAAACAAATTTAGTGTATTATATTGGATTCTTTATTTAGCCAAATGATAAAACTACACTTTTTATACAAAGCAGTGGCAGATCTGCTATATCCTAAAGCCTGCGAACTCTGTAATAAAGTGATTTCTCATCCTACAATACCGATATGCTATAGCTGCGTTGCCTCTATTCCGAAATCGAATTTTAGCAGCATAGAATTTAATCTATTAAAAGATAAGTTATACGATATAGCCAACCTTAAGTACTGTATTGCGATATACAAATATCAAAAAGAGAATAAAGCACAAAGGCTTATACATCTTTTAAAGTACCAATCAAAAAAAAGAATTGGGTTGTATTTTGCTGGTGAAATAGCTCAAATAATAGAAAATAAACAACTAAAATTTGACTATATAATAGCATTGCCAATGCATCAGTCCAAAGAAAAAATAAGGGGGTTTAATCAAACTAAAATAATTGCAAATTCATTAAGTAAAAGAATAGGAATTCCTGTTATAGATAAAATAGAGAAGTGGGAAGACACCGAATCACAGACAAAAAAAAGTACCTATCAAAGATGGGCAAATCAGGAAAAGAAATTCAAGCTAAAGCATAAAAGCAATATAGCTGGCAAACACATATTAATAGTAGATGATGTAATTACTACTGGGGCAACAATGCACGCTTGTTTAAAGCTGTTTGAAAAGATGGACACAACTATATCGGTTGCTTGCATAGCTTATTCATAAAAAAAAAGGCCTGGACGAAATGTCCAGGCCTTTTTTTTAATTAAGTATTAAAGATTATTGAAGAACAATCTTTTCGTTGATACCACCAT
>JABAYQ010000123.1 GCA_018608925.1 Cryomorphaceae bacterium
AGTATAGCCTCTACATCTTCACCTACATATCCTGCTTCTGTTAACACAGTAGCATCGGCAATACAAAAAGGAACATTTAAAACTTTAGCAATTGTTTTAGCAAGTAAGGTTTTACCCGTACCAGTTTGGCCAACCATAATAATGTTCGACTTTTCAATTTCTACCTCATCTGCGTCAGCAGAAGGGACTTGCAACAATCTTTTGTAGTGATTGTAAACAGCCACTGATAACACTTTTTTAGCATCGTCTTGACCTATTACATATTGGTCAAGGTGAATCTTAATATCTTTGGGTTTAAGCAAATTCATTTGGCCGCTAATCTCCAAACGATCTTTACCTTCTTGCTCAGCATTTACAATGCCTATAGCTTGAGTAATACAACTATCGCAAATATGTGAATTTATTCCGGCGATAAGAACGTTAGTATCTTGTTTGTCTTTACCACAAAAAGAACAATTGATATTTTCCTCTTCCATATTAATAAAAATTAAAGAAAAACCACAAACTAAAAAGAATGTGGTTTTAAGTATAGTTGTTATGTTTTATTGCTATTATTTCTTAACCAAAACCTCATCGATCATTCCATATTCTTTGGCTTCTTGAGCGGTTAACCAGTAATCTCTATCTCCATCTTTCCAAACTTCTTCGTAAGTTTTACCAGAGTGATTAGCGATTATTTCATATAGCTCTTTCTTTAGCTTCTGAATTTCTCTTGCAGTAATTTCGATATCTGAAGCCTGACCACTGGCACCACCTAATGGCTGGTGAATCATTACTCTAGAATGTTTTAATGCGGTACGTTTACCTGTTGCACCAGCACATAATAAAACAGCACCCATAGAGGCAGCCATTCCAGTACATATTGTTGCTACATCTGGGTTGATGTATTGCATAGTATCGTATATACCTAAACCAGCATATACTCCTCCACCAGGAGAATTTAAATAAATCTGAATTCCTCTTTCTGCATCTACTGATTCCAAGAATAACAATTGAGCTTGGATAATATTTGCTACATAATCGTTAATCGGAACACCTAAGAAAATAATTCTATCCATCATAAGACGAGAGAACACATCCATAGAAGCTACGTTCATAGAACGCTCTTCGATAATAGTTGGAGAAATATAATTGGCATAAGCCGACTGAAATCGGTCTAATGTAGTACTACTAATTCCTCTGTGTTTAGTAGCGTATTTTTTAAATTCTTCAGGATCAAACATAGTGTCTTATTTATCTGTAGCTAATTTAACAAAATCATCGTAAGAAACCTCTTCTTCGGTTAACTTAAACTTCTCTTTGTATAGGCCCATTGTTTTACCATCGTACAATTCGTTGTAAACTTTCTTACGCTCCTCTTCATTTTCTAATACTTTCATAGAAATCTCGTTAAGCTTATCGTCGTCTGGTGCAGGCTGTCCGTACTGAGTAAAGTTTCTAATAATTAACTCTTTAGCATGAGCGATAACGTCTTCGTTTTTAACTTCAAGATCGTTTTCTTTAATTATTTTGTTTTCAATCAGTTGCCATTTTAAGCTATCCGAGTACTGGCTGTATTCTGCTCTACCTGCTCCATAGTTAATCCGTTTTCGTTGGATGCAACTAACCATCTTTTCAAGAATTCGTCTGGTAAATCAAGTTTTACTTTCTTAATAAGGTGAAGAATAACATCGTTCTTTAGTTTGTTATCACTTTCGCTTACAAACGACTTCTCCACTTCTTCTTTTATTTTTGCTTTAAATGCTTTCGCTGTTTTGATTTCATCTTTTCCGAAAACTTTATCGAATAAGTCTTGATCTAAATCAGCTGGCTCCATTCTACTTATTGACTTAATAAGTAATTTAAAGTCTGCATCTAAAACTTCTATCTCTTCTTTGCTAATGTTTAGCATATGATGAGCGTCGTTGCTAAAATCTTTATTGATTCTTACAACTACTTCACTATCTTTTTGTAGTCCGACTAAAGATTTTTGCACTTTCTTATTTAGCACAATATCTAAAGCAACAGATGACGTATGATTAACACCTCCTTCTAAGACAGCACCGCTATCATCTAACTGGAAAAACTCTACCATCATTAAATCAGTTAATGCTGATTTTTCTGGTTGTGTCATTTTACCATATCTCTTAGCCATATCGGTAGTATAATGGTCTACCATTTTGGTGTCTGCCACAATCTTAAAGAAATCAAACTTTCCTTTTTGATCTAGTGGAACACTAAATTCTGGAGCCATTCCCATTTCGTACTCGAAACTAAAATCGCTATCATTATCCCAATCTACTTCCGTAGTTAAAGGTAAAGGATTACCTAAAACTTCTAATTTTCCGTCCGTAATATGCTTGTAGATAGCTTCTTGCAAAAGCTTATTTACTTCGTCGATAAGAACCGACTTCCCTATCATCTTTTTTACTTGGCCCATTGGTATTTTTCCTTTACGGAAACCAGGCACACTAGCAGTTTTACGATAGTTAACAATTACTTGCTCTACTTTTTCTTGGTAGTCAGCAGCTTCTACACTAATTTTTAATTTTGCGTTTAAAGCGTCAATTTTCTCTTGGGTAATATTCATTATTTCTTGTTTTGAAAGTGGGCAAAAATAATCATTTTCTTGTTTTTAAATCGCTATATTTGAACAAATAAACTTAATAC
>JABAYQ010000138.1 GCA_018608925.1 Cryomorphaceae bacterium
TATTAGGGGTGCTTGTAAGCGAAACATTTTCATTTTCTGCAAAACTTTGAGTGTGTGGATAAGCTGGAATTCCTGTTCCATTAATTGTCATGTTTCCCGATCCGACAGGGTTAACTACAAAAGAAAGATCTATAGCGTCAAAGTAAAAAATGATTGTGATGTCTCCTAAAAGATCTAAGCTAAAATCTGTATCCGTTGGGTTGTATGCGTATGCGTCAGTACTTACTATTTCATAAGTTGAAAATTGGCCGCTAAGAACTGAAAAATCAATATCTACTCCACCAAAATATTCGCCATTCCAAGGAGCATTGTCGTTATCTATGTCAATACTATTAAGTTGAACTTCGCCTATTCCAACAATTTCTACTGTAATATTATAAGGTCCTTCGATGTCATAACAGTCTACAAGAGAAGAATTAAGAACATCACATCTTTCTAACATGAAATCTTTCATGAAAGCTACATTCGATTGCCATTCTCCATATGTTCCTCCCCATCTATCAATTTGACCTTGCATTTCTGGTTCTATAAGGCCAATTAAACTATCTAAGTGTTGTACCATAAAGTCACAAGACATATAGGTGTTAGAAAGGTCAGACCATCTGTTAATGTAGTCGTCAAAAAATTCTTCGTTTTGAGATAATGCATTCCAAATAGGAATATGACCTTGTCCTCCAATGTTACCAAGTGATTCCGGATCACAAGGGTCTGCATCACTTCCTGTGTTAGGAACCCCGGAGTAGTTAGCTCCATGGTCGAATGTATTATCCATATCCCAAAGAACATACCTCCATTTTTTCTTGTCTCCATCTTCGTTAAGTCCGTGCCACCATGCGGTATTCCAGTTTAACCAATCGGCATTAACGGTGTAAGAGTTAAGTATGAAATAGTCCATCAAACTACCAACATTGAAAACACTTTTTACATAATCATAATTGGCCTGATCCGTCATGTCGTTAGTCGTAACAAAATTAACAAAGGTGTTCCAACTATTGAATACTGGTCCTGTAGCTTGATCTGTTGTTAAAACATCTACCCATGTACCTCCCCAAGTTTTAAGAAATTCGACAGAGTCTTGATCGTAGTAATGGTCTGTATAATCTAAATCATCTGCTTTTTCTCTAAATTCGTATAAGCCCCAATATTGTCCATTTAGATACATAACGCATGGCTCGAACGAGCGTTCGTCCATTCTTAGGTCTGCAACTTGTGATAGAGATTGAACGTAAGAATCTCTGATGTGAGCACCAGAGTTGCCATAAGAAAAAGGGTAATTATCATTGGCAGCACATTTAATAATTAACCTTTGAAACTTGCTTCTATCTTGGCCATTAAATAATTCGTCTTGGATAGCATAATTATAGCCAAACTGATCTCTTGTAATGTAATCAAATCCTCTTTGAGCATAAGCCCATGAATCATTTCCGTGCTCGTTAAATTCACCTCTTGCTTTGTCAACTAATGTTCCATCGCTATTATAAACCTCAAAAGTTCCATTTGGTTCCACTTGCATTCCTCCAGCAATTAACTCAAACAGTTCAGCTACAGCTGGATTGTTCGATTCTCGACCTGAAACAGAAAGTATTTTCATGCTATGATTTACTCCTATAAAATAAGTTCCGTAATTCATGAAGCTTGGCAATATGTTTGGGTCTGCATCGTAAGCAACTGCTTTTAAAACGGTAGTTGTTGCTATATTAATTGGTCCAGCATAAAGGTTGTCTGTATTGTCTGGTAAACTACCATCAATAGTGTAAAATATTTGAGCACCTGCGTTAGCCGTTATTGATACGTCGATAGGGTTTGGGTAAATTCCAAGTTGAAGAGAATATTGTGGAGTTGCAGAATAAGAAGTCATTGCTCCTGTATTAGGATTCCCGTTAGTTGGTGTTGTGAAAACACCCCAGTTAGGGTCTCCATCAGTAGTTCTTCCTCTAGATTGATTGGTTAAACACGGACGAATAAACACTGAATCTTCTACTGTGACTCCATCCGGATTTGTTAAGATTATCCATTCGTTTCCTTTTGTTTGATGAAGCTTAAAGCTAGTATGAACGGATGTTCCTACAATTTCGTTTCTTCCAGAACAATAGATAAGTAAACGCTGATTAGCATTTAAAACAGTAGGGCTGTTAAATTGCCATTTTGTTAAATTATCGTCTTTATCACTTAAGTAGTAACCGTTTAAGTCTACATCATTGACACCAGAATTATAAAGTTCAAACCAATCTTCATAATCACCATAAATGTCGGTATTATTATCATAGTTTGCCGCTGAATATTCGTCAATCATCACTTGTGAAAAGGATGAAAAACAAAAAAACATAAAAATGGAAACTAAATACTTCATAATAGATTCTTTGTTAAGGTTAATTTAAGTAGGTACAAATATAATTTATTATTCACTTTATCTATTTGTTTAAGCTCTCTATTCTTACGAGTTCAAAGATTTTTTTAGGTTTATTTAATTTAAAGTGCAATAAATATTCTTAATTTTTATATTTTTTTAATCTAGTGAATGTAACTTTATTAAGTTGCTTATTGTAATAATTCTATTTTTGATTTTGATGTTTTGGGGAGTCAAGAGTTTGTTATTTCCTTAGAATTATAGACTGAAATATTGAATTA
>JABAYQ010000001.1 GCA_018608925.1 Cryomorphaceae bacterium
AACAATACATCCAGTTGATTTGAGGGCATCTACAGCAGCTAAGCTACTTTTCCCGCTGCTTATAAGGTCTTCTATTACTACAACAGATTGGCCGCTATCTATTTTACCTTCTACTAAATTTTGGCGTCCGTGATCTTTTGCTGACGATCTTATATAGATAAAAGGCAAGCCTAATTCTTGAGCTACTAGAGCACCCTGGGCAATTGCTCCTGTCGCAACACCAGCAATTACATCTGGTTTCCCATATTTTTTTACTATTCCTTGGGCCAGTTCTTGGCGGATGAAATTTCTAATTTCTGGGTGTGATAGCGTGATTCTGTTGTCGCAGTAGATTGGCGAATGCCATCCTGAAGCCCATGTAAAAGGTGCAGAAGGGCTCAATATAATTGCTTTTATTTGCAATAAAGATTTTGCAATTTGTTTTGCTATTTCTGTATTTAAAATCATAGAGCAAATGTATGAAGTTTTTATAAACAACCGTCCTTTAGTTTTCGACGAAAATCAAAAAATTGATAATTATTTTTCGATTACGTATTCTGACGATATAAATTGGCAAGAGATTGTTGTTTCCTTAGAGAGTAACAAGCATGATAAAGTAAATATTTTTTGTGCTGATATTGAGATTGCTTGGCAATCTTTCATTGCATCTTTTCACAAAATTATTGCTGGAGGTGGTGTCGTTCGTAATAAAAATAAAGAGCTTCTTTTTATTTTTAGAAATGGAAAATGGGATTTGCCAAAAGGTAAATTAGAGCAAAACGAAAACATTGAAACTTGTTCTCTAAGAGAAGTAGAAGAGGAGTGTGGAGTAAACGGATTACAAATTGTTTCTCAACTAAATAAATCGTATCACATGTATTTTCAAAATAGCTGGATTCTTAAAGAAACCAATTGGTTTATTATGGACACAAGTTTTGACGGACAATTGATTGCTCAAATCGAAGAAGGAATTCAATTAGTAGAGTGGAAGTCTGATGAACAAATAAAAGAATGCCTTTTAAATACGTATTCTAATATTGAAAAGGTAATAAAGAATTATTACGAATCTATATCTTAATTCCTTTAGGAACAAACTTACTGATGTCACCTCCATTTTTTGCTACTTCTCTAACTAGAGTAGAGCTAATGTGAGAGTATTCAGAACTTGTTATAATGAAGATTGTTTCTATTTCTTCATTTAAAGTTTGATTTACCTGAGCGATTTCTTTTTCATAATTGAAATCTTTAGAGTTTCTTAATCCTCTTAAAATAAAGTTAGCGCCTATGCTCTTGCAGAAGTCTACAGTAAGCCCTTCGTATTTTCGAATTTCTACTTTAGGCTCATCCTTAAATATATCTTCCATCCATTGAATTCTTTGTTCTTCCGTAAAGTAATACTCTTTAGAAGAGTTTGATCCTACTGCAATTATTATCTTATCAAACAACGCCATGGCTCTATTGATCACATATTGATGTCCTAATGTGAAAGGAGAAAAAGAACCGGGAAATACTGCTATTTTATCATTCATAATTAAGAGTTAAAAAAGCTAAAGTTTACTTTCCCATATTGTCGGGTACTTGTATAATTTTTTGCTAGGCTAAAATCTATTTCTTTCTTGTGTTCTATTATTAAAAGGCCTTCTTCTTGCAATAAGCCTTTGTCGAAAATTAAATCTGGAAGTAAAAGTAAATTATCTATTTCGTAAGGAGGATCAGCATAGATAAGATTGTATTTATCTTTGTTCGATTTAACAAATCGGAAAGCTTCAGAGCGAATAACTCTTCCTTCTATGCCTATTTCTTTATTCATTTTTTTAATGAACTGAATACACTTAAAGTCTAAATCTACAGATGTAATACTTTTGGCTCCTCTAGACATAAATTCGAAGCCAATATTTCCTGTTCCCGCAAACAATTCTAAAATATTTAGTTCTCGAAAGCTTATAGTATTGTTTAAAATATTAAAAAGACTTTCTTTGGCATAATCGGTAGTAGGTCTTACTGGAAGTCCTTTTGGTACGATTAAATTTTTGCCTTTATATTTTCCTGAAATTATACGCAAAGGTGCTGGTGTAAAAGTGTGAAATTCTGATGCTTTTCAATATGATCAGCAACGGGACTTAATTGTATTAAGCTATTTCTATTTCCAAACTCAACATTTCTTATGTATGAGTATATCAATTGGTATAGGTCCGACTCTTTTAAAATGTCTCCATACAAATAAAGCTTTATTTTTTCGGAATCTAATTTTAATTGTTCCATTGCAAAAAGCAAATGATAAATAAAGTCGTTGTTATGTTGAAATCGAAATGAGTTAAAAAACTTCAACTCCATTTTGTCAATCATCATGAGCTGAAAGCTTTGATTCTGAATGTTTACAATCAACTTTTTTTCATCGTTGTTTTTGTAAAGATTTATCCAATTAACAATTAATGAACTAGAGTGATGTCTTATGGTAGCATCTCTAAAATGAGTTTCGATTAGTTGTTTAACAGGAGAGGAGATGCCATAAACATTATAAGAATTTATAGGTTCTATTTTGTCATGTAAAACTTCGTGATTTTCTGTTTTTTCATGATTGAATGACACGTAATTTGCTTTGTTCTTTAAATCGAATAAAGAATCCGGAATTAAAGTGCTTTTC
>JABAYQ010000108.1:0-15251 GCA_018608925.1 Cryomorphaceae bacterium
TTAAAATTGACTGTTATTTATATAATTTTTACAACCACAATAATTAGTTGAATAATCAACAATAACTTTTAAAAGTTACTAACCTCAATTAACAATTACATTATTATTTTTGTTAAGAATTGTAATCAGAGTAAGTTTATTTATAAACACCATATTTAATAAGGTAATGGATATAAAAAATATAGGAATAGCATGCGATCATGCTGGGTTTGAGTATAAAGAAGAAGTAGTTAAATACTTAACTAATAAAGGTTTAGAAGTTCAAGACTTTGGATGTTATAGCGATGAAAGCGTTGATTATCCTGATTTAGCCCATCAATTATCAAAAAAAATTAACGATGGTGATTTAGAGTTAGGAATTCAGTTTTGTGGTTCTGGTAATGGTATTAATATGTCAGCAAACAAACACCAAGGAGTTCGTTCTGCTTTATGCTGGCAAGAAGATATTGCTCAATTAGCTAGGTTACACAATAATGCTAATATTTGTACTATGCCTGCTCGTTTTATTTCTTTAGAAAAAGCATTAAAAATTATTGATATTTTTCTTGCTACAGAATTTGAAGGAGGAAGACACCAACGTAGAGTAGATAAAATAGCTGCTTGTTAAATTATAAAAAAATGAGAAAATTATCTTTATTATTTTTGTTAGTTCCCTTTGTTACTTTTTCACAAGTAATAAATATTAACCAAGACAACACCAATTTAAAGTTTGCTAACTCTATTAATGTTGAGGACTTAAAAACCCACCTTTATACCTTAGCCAGCGACTCTATGCAAGGAAGAGAAACGGGTACTATAGGCCAGCAAATGGCAGCAGAATATATTGCCAATCATTTTAGAAAACTGGGAATACCGCCTTATAAAAGAAAAACATATTACCAAGAATTTACAGTTAAGTCAAAAAGACATTCTTGTAAATGCAGCACTTGTGATGCTGACGCTATAAGTAAAAGAAAAAACCCTTCCGAAATTAGTGGAGAAAATGTTCTAGGGTTTATTGAAGGAACAGATTTAAAAAAGGAAATTATCGTAATAACTGCTCATTACGATCACCTAGGAACTCACGATGGTGAAATTTTTAATGGTGCAGATGACGATGCTTCTGGTACGAGTGCAGCATTAGAAATTGCTCAAGCCTTTATGGACGCTAAAAATAGCGGACACGGTCCAAGAAGAAGTATTTTAATAATGGCTGTTTCAGGAGAAGAAAAAGGATTATTAGGATCTAAATACTATACTGACAACCCTATCTATCCTTTAAAAAATACTATCACCAATTTAAATATTGACATGATAGGACGAATAGACGAATTTCATGAAGACCCTAATTATGTTTATCTAATTGGTTCCGATAAATTAAGCGCCGATTTACATAATATTAGTGAAGAAGTAAACAATAAATATTATAATATAGAGCTAGATTATACTTTTAATTCAGAGGATGATCCTAATAGATATTATTACAGATCGGATCATTATAATTTTGCCAAGAACAACATTCCTGTTATATTTTATTTTAACGGAATTCATGCTGATTACCACCAACCATCCGATACCCCAGATAAAATTAATTACGAAAAGGTAGAAAAAATTACACGCCTTGTCTTTCTTACCGCTTGGGAATTAGCAAATAGAGACGAAAGGCCAAAATTGGACTAATCAACTATTATTTTTTTTCGTATAGAATTGTATACCACAATATAGACTCCACTCTTAAAAGAGTTCAATTCTACTTTTGAGGTGTTTTGTGAATAAACCCTCTGGCCTGTTATAGAGTACAAGTCAATATTATGGTTCTCACTAAAGGTTAGGGTATTGTTTTCTTTTATAAACGCATTTTTTTCTAGCTCAGATATAGAAACTGACGTTCCCCATCTAACCAAGCCTTGTTCGGTGCCTATCCAATAATCAGTATTATCTTTCGCTAAACACAAAACATAGTCGCTCGGAAGGGGGCTATTATTGCTATTGTATTTCTCTGTGTTAGGAATGCCGTTGTTGAAGTAAAATCTAAAAAACCCAGCTCCGTTTGACCCTACGAATAAAAACTGATCGTCGTCAAATAGCAAAGAGGTAAGGCTGTTAGACGGCCACTGATTACTCTCGACTGTATTGTAGATTAGCCAACTATCGTTGCTTAAATGAGACACCAAGCCTCCATAAGGGGCCGCTAGCCATACGTTTTGGTTGTTGTCTATAGCAACGTCTATAGCGGTATTGTCGTTTATTCCACTATTAGAAGTGTTGCGCCAAATCATACTGTCGTTATACAAATAACCAAGACCTCCGTTTACTGTTCCCACAACTAAGGAGTCTCCCCTAACCGCCAAGGATCTTACGTTTATAAAAGAGTTTTCTAAAGAGGAGGTGTCGAGCACCAAAGAGAAGTCAGTATCGTATTTAAACAAACCATTTATAGTTGCTATATAGGCCTGGTTGTTTCTGTCAAAAACAACATCGTTTATCTGATTATTTAGTATGCTGTTTTGGTTGTTGTAGGTTGTCCAGCTATCTCCTTCTTTAATAGAGAGGCCGCTTAATGTACCTACCCATAAATTTCCGTTATCATCAAGACTTAAAGACCTTACCTGAGGATTAGGCAGCTCAGCGGTAAACTCTTGCCACTCTCCACCATTTTTTAAATATAAGCCCCAGTTTGTGCCAACCCACAGCCCTCTGTCTTCATCGACCAATAGGCAGTTGATCTGGTTCTCAATCATTATGGTGTTGTCTATGTTATAAACAGACCAGGTCATTTGCCCAAACAGGGCCCCTAGAGGCCCTGTTTGTAACAAAATCAATATGACTAAAAACTTATTTGATAATAATTTTTTCAACCTTGTTTTGACCGTTAGAAGAAATTTGAATAGTATAAATACCAGCTGATAAATCAGACCAGTCAAAAGTCTTGTTTAGTTCTTTATTTTTCCCTAGAGTTTCGGCAAATACAACCTCACCAATAATATTTACTAGCTCAACGTTAATAACGCTTGCTTGCTTGAGGCTCATGTTTAAGTTTACCTTTCCTGTTGAAGGGTTTGGATAAACCTCTAGAGACAAAATGTTTTCGTTAATAGAAGAACAGTCTTCTACTGTTACTGGTACAGCAAGCATGTCACACTCTAGAGGATCGATCGCTACTGACCAATTATAGAAGTAGTAGTACCAATCGGTTCCGTAAGGAGAGTTTTCTATAGAAAGCAATCCGTCTAATACGTATGGGTAGTTTAAGCCAGTTGCGTCTGTTCTTTTAAGCTGAGGGTTTCCTCCACCAAAGTTTGTTTCGTTAGTTGCTGTATCTGTTCCTAAGGTATATCCTTGGCCTGCAGCAATGTTAAAGTTTAGAGCTATGATGTGGGCATCATCTTCAGAAAAGCCAACATCTTCTGTGTGTGAAGCAACTACGTTTCCGTCTCCATCCCACAACATTATTTTTCTTTCTCCTGGTTCGTTAGTATACACTTCAACGCTGGTTAGGGTAAAGTCGCTTAATGCGTCGAACATAACATATCCGTTAGAATTTTCTCCGGTACTATAATTGTTGTCTCCAGCATGTGCTAAAGGAGCGGTGTTGTAAGAAGAAATGCTAGAAGACACATAATACATAGCGTCTGAAGTTAAGATAGGTGTTTGGAAAGATTCCCCTTGCCCTACCATATTGTTATCGGCGTCGTACCAAGTAATGTCGTTATCAGAACTAGCGTAAAGATTTGCGACTTCGTTTCTACAAGAAGTTACAGGCTCTACATCTGGGTTGTTTATTCCGGCAAGGCTAATTGTTTCCGTGAAAGGACAGTCGTAAGAATCGTCTACCACTGTTACGGTGTAACTCCCTAGCTCAGTAACCTCAATAGAAGGTCCTGTCATTCCGTTAGACCACTCTACAGAAGAGCCCATCGTAGTTTCTACAGATAACTCTATTACTTGTCCTTCACACAATAAGCCTTCTGCTGTAGAAGTAACTGTTGTAGGAGGTGTTCCTTGAGATTGTTGGGTTAAGGTAATAGGAAACCAAGAATAGTTGTTGTCCATATTAGACTCTACCATTACTTGAGGAACTTCTAAAACGACAGCGTAGTCGCCATTACAAGTTCCTAGTGGGATGTTTAAAAACATTCCGTCTAGGTGAGAACCGTATGTGTCGGTATAGCCCGAAGAGATACCTTGAGAAACAGGGCTACAACCGTAGCTACCACCACCTAAACCGTAGTTAGGAAAGTCATCTTGAAACAACTCTGTTCCTTCTCCATAAGTAGTTTCAACATCCATACACCCGCCATTTTCGCAGCTTCCTAGATCCATTACACAAAAACCAACTTTTGCTCCTTCTCCTACAATTTCCCACTCTGTTGGGTTGTCCATATTGTTTGGGTCTGGTATTCTAAGAGACATAATAGTCCACTGGTCAAAGTGCATGTGCCCGTGTGTTGGGTGGTACTCCATTGTTCCTACCATTTTTTCGTAAAAGCTCATAGTACCATCAGCATTTTTATGGTACACTCTTTGCCAAGAAATGTGTTTAGGACTTGATCCGTCTGGGCAGTAAGTAGCTTCTTGCCACTCAGGGTCATATATTTGAAAAGTATCGGCAACACCACTATCGAAGCAAATCATCCATCTGTATCCTTCTTCATTGGCACCTCTTAGGTTAAGAGGTCCTGCACCGATGTTTGGTGTTTTAGCAGAAACACGAATACGTCCCATAGCTATAACATCATCGTCAATTTCGAACCAGTTTTCGTCATAGTTTATTTCTCCGTCTGTAATTCCTTCACCCGGAGGGTATTCTTGAGAGCCGTTAATACCTGTTTCCCAAGAAACGGTAATATCTGGTAGTAAATCACAATCCGTATCGTTTGAGTTTTCGCACTCACAATCGGTAGAGTTATTGATAGTACATTGAGCCCACCCTAGAACAGGAGTACACGCAATAAACATAAAGAGTAAAATTCTAGACATAATATTCACTTGATTAAATAATGTTAAAGATAAGTACAAAGATACAAAGAAATAATTTCCCTATTTGGTAAAAGAGAATTTCTTACTTGTTCAGACCCTTAATTGTTAGGGGCTCCCTGTTCTATCCACTTTAAAACGGTATTGATTTCATACGAGTTTAGCGGCCCTCTATCGCTATTAGAGGTTGGCATCATAGGCTCGGTTTGTCCCGTTATTTGTTTGTACAAATAGCTTTCTTGTGGCTGCAATACGTTTATGTATGCTTCTCCGTTTTGGTTGTAGCCGCTAAGCAGATCGTCATAAGCAACGTCTATTGGCATTAACTCTACGGGGTATAAGGTTCCAGTGGAGTGGCACGGCATACACTTTCCGTTGCCGTCGTTGTAAAAAATAGGGACATAAATATCATTGTAAAAGCTAACTTTTTGTTCCAGATTGCTTACAATAATTTTATAATAGGTGGTATATGTTTTTAGGTAGTTTGTAACTATTTGTCGTTCTAAAACCATAATGCTGTCCGACTTTTCAGAAAGTCCGTATCTGCTAGTATCGCTTATGCCAAATAGTAAAACAGAGTCGTTGTTTAAAACGAAAGCACCACTATCGACTTCTAAGCTTACGTCCTGATCACCTTCTACTAGGTAATTTCTGACAAAACGATTGTCGTCATATCGAAGGGTTAGGGTGTCTGGCACCGAGCTCCCAAAATAAGTAGTTTGTTGGGTTAAAACATTTCCTAAGGTGTCCGACAAAGTATAAACCAACGAATCTTTTTTCCAGACCTCAGGGTAATATACGATAGGTTCTATTTCTATTATTCTGTCTTTAGAACAAGAAAAAAGAAGGAAAAAACAAAATATATAAATTAACTTTTTCATCATTTTATAGGATTAAAACCACCAAACTCTTCTAATGTTAAAGCCTAAGACAAACTCATTTGGTCGGTCGTAAAAATTATAAGGCTCTTCGGTGTATATATTTGTTTCTCTAATGTAGTAGCTATTGCTCATAAAGACCTGAAAAACGTGTCCGGCAGTTCCGAACTCGAAACCTAGAGAAAAGGCGTTGTCTAATTTATTTTCCGAAGTATTGTTTAGCTTGTAGGCGTACTCAAACAAGACTGCGCTACCAAACGAATACTGGTACCTTCCGCTAAAAGGTAAAACGAAAGTATGGTGCGATTCTTCCATTCCTTCTACTAGGTTTTTATAGACAAAGGTTGGCGATAGTTGAAGTGATATTTTGTCGTTGAACTTTCGGGCAATTATAAGCTGGGTGTTATAGCTTAATCGGTGTGCGAACTTGTTTTCAAAGGGAGTAATGCTATCTCCAAAAAAAGCAATCGGACTTTCGCCTCTGTATGCGTCGGTATTGAGTCCGGTGTTGTTATATAAGGCAATCGAAAGAGGCATGCTATTGCTAGCGGTCTGCCTAAGTATTACGTACTTTCCTTCAATGTCTACGGTTTTGCCGACTTTAGTTCTGCCTACTCCAATATAAGCACGGTCGGATAGTTTATACGATAAAGAAAACCTAACGTTGGCAGGAAGATCAAAGCCTAAAAATTGTTTGTAAAACTCATCGTTTAAGCCAATTTTACCAAATCGGTGCATTATTGTAAAGTCAAAACCATCGGGTATAACGGTAGTTTGAGCGTTTATAAGCTGCTTGTTTTTAAACGGATTTACATACTCTTGGGCAAAAGCACCAAAACTGAAGCCAATTAGTAAAACAGAGTAGAATAACTTCATAGGCTACTTTTTAAATGTTCTGATAAAATTGATAAGTTGCCATCTCTGATCCTCGTTTAAGGAGTGCTTGTAAGGAAGCATCATTCCTTTTCCGTTGGAAAGCTTCCAGAAAAGCTCTCCATCGCTTTGGTCTTGAACCTCAGCTAGAGAAAAGTTTCTTGGTTTTGGCTTAAGTCCGCTACCAGCAGGACCATCGCCTTGGCCCGTTTTACCGTGGCAAGTCCAGCAAAGTTTTTGATACATTTTTGCTCCCTTTTGAGTCGCAATATCGTTTTCAGAATACACATTTACTACCTCTTTTGCAGATTCTGGAGCCACCCAATTATCTTGAGCGCTTGCCAATAAACCACATAATAGTAAACAGATAATAGTTAAAAACTTCATATACACTTGCTTTGGGGCAAAGATAGAAAGAAAAAAGATTTAAAACTTAATCTTTGTTGTTGGCTTAGCGATTAATACCCGCCCAAGTATTTATTTTAGTGGGTGTTAGGCTATTTTTTTCTTTTTTCAATAACTGTATAATTTGGGTTTTCGACATTAAGACCTGTACTCAAGAGCTCAAGCTTTATTTTGTCTTTATTAATCACTACAAATTTAAAAGCGTCAGCTTTGTTTGGTCCTGAACAATGTTCAAAAATTTTATTCTTTTCAACCCACCAAGTGCCTTTTTCTGTAAATTCTCTAGTTTTCGCAATAGTTTTTGTCTTAAAGTGTACGATATAAGTCCCATCTTCATTTCTTATCATTTCCCATTCCTTATACACACCTTTAGTCTGTTGACCTGTTTCTGAACCAGTCCAAGCGCCCACTAGTCGTTTGTCAATAGTTTTTCCGTTAGGTAAAGACATAATTGTAATACAAGAAGTAAGGCCGATTGCAATAGTTATTAATAGGCTTAAAATAGATATGTTTATTTTTTTCATGATTTGTAGTTTGTTTGATATAGTGTTTTCTGTTATCGATCGGAAAGGCTCTGTTTTGTCTTTTAGATACCAATGTCACATGTTTCAGACGCTCAAAAACATCAAAACAATGTAGCTCCCTTTATTTTTTTAATAGAAAACTTAGCTAAAATTCGGCCTTCTTTTACGCACGTCTCTAGTACAAGACGGTTAGTATTGTGATTAGTAAGTTTCATGGTATTTGCAAGCTACAAAAAAAAGCCACATCCTAAAGGGTGTGGCTTTTTTAATTTATAGAATTATATAGCTTATAAATCGAACTTGATCCCTTGAGCTAAAGGAAGTTCGTCTGAGTAGTTTATTGTGTTAGTTTGTCTTCTCATATATACTTTCCAAGCATCAGAACCTGACTCTCTACCTCCACCAGTCTCTTTTTCGCCACCAAAAGCACCACCAATCTCAGCACCCGAAGTACCAATATTAACGTTTGCAATTCCGCAGTCAGAACCAGCATAAGACAAGAATTTCTCTGCTTCTTTTAGTTCGTTAGTCATTACCGCTGAAGACAAGCCTTGAGCTACTCCGTTTTGTTGCTCGATAGCGTTTTCTATCTCACCCGAATATTTCATTAGGTATAAGATAGGAGCAAATGTTTCGTGTTGCACTATCTCATAATGGTTTTCTGCTTCAATAATCGCTGGTTTTACATAACAGCCGCTTTCATATCCTGGGCCTTGTAAAACACCACCATCAACCAATACGTTTCCGCCTTCTGCTTTTGCTTTTTCGATAGCCGCTAAATAAGTGTTTACCGAATCGTGATCAATAAGTGGTCCGATATGGTTCTTTTCGTCTAATGGATTACCGATAGTTAACTGGCCGTAAGCCCCAACAATTGCGTCTCTTACTTTATCGTAAACCGATTCGTGAATAATAAGTCTTCTTGTAGAAGTACAACGCTGTCCGCAAGTTCCTACAGCACCAAATACTGCACCCGGAACAACTACTTTTAAATCTGCAGTTGGAGTAATAATAATAGCGTTGTTACCTCCTAACTCTAATAAAGATTTTCCGAAACGCTGCGCAACAGTAGCGCCAACAATTCGTCCCATTCTGGTAGAACCAGTAGCAGAAACTAAAGGAATACGAGTATCGGTAGTCATCATTTCACCAACTTTATAGTCTCCGTTAATAATACAAGAGATTCCTTCTGGTAAATTGTTTTCTTTTAAAATATCGGCAATAATGTTTTGACAAGCAACCGAACATAAAGGAGCCTTTTCAGAACCTTTCCAAACACACACATCGCCACAAATCCAAGCCAACGCAGTATTCCAAGCCCAAACAGCAACAGGGAAGTTAAATGCAGAGATTATACCAACTACACCTATTGGGTGCCATTGCTCTCTCATTACGTGACCAGGACGCTCAGAAGGAATAGTTTGTCCGTTTAATTGTCTTGATAGTCCTACCGCAAAATCGCAGATGTCAATCATTTCCTGAACCTCTCCGTAACCTTCTTGTAATGATTTACCCATCTCGTAAGAAACCAATTTACCAAGCGGCTCTTTTAAGTCTCTTAGTTTGTTTCCGAACTGACGAACAATCTCCCCTCTTTGTGGAGCAGGAATGTCTCTAAAAGTTTTAAAAGCTTCGGTTGCCGTAGCCATTACCTTTTGGTAATCTTCTTTAGTAGTAGCTTTTACTTTTCCGATTAACTTTCCGTCAACAGGCGAGTAACTTTCGAGAAGTTCTCCGTTAGAAAAATTATTAGAACCCGTAGAAGTTCCAAGGTTTACATCTTTTAAGCCTAAGTCTTTTAAGGCTTGATCAATTCCAAAATTTTGAGACATTTGTTTAAGATTTAAGTTCGTTTATTGTTAAGATAAAAGTTTAAAAATATCGTTTCCGTTTGCATAAAGCACCAGACCCATTAATAAAATGATACCGATTGTTTGGGCAACTTCCATTACTTTTTCGTGAGGTTTTCTGCCAGTAATTACTTCGTAAAGTAAAAACATAACGTGGCCACCATCTAAAGCAGGAATGGGTAATAAGTTAAGCACCGCTAACATAATAGAAAGCAAAGCTGTTATTTCCCAAAAGCTTTGCCAGTGCCATTGGTTAGGAAATATTCCTCCAATACTTATAAAACCTCCAACCGAATCAGGCGATTTTTTAATCAACCTAAATTGTTTGAAGTAGTTATTTATTTCAGATTTAGTTTTTGCAATTGCCGCAGGAAAAGCAGACAAAAGAGTGTATTTTTCTTCTTCTAATTGGAACTGACTAGCAAAAGGCATTAGGGTAACGCCCAATCTTTCGCTTTCTAGTAAAAAGTTTAGTTCTACCTCTTCTTGGTCTCTTTCCAGAACAAGCTTAACAGAGTCTCCTACTAAGGTAGGAACATAGTCCATTACGTTGCCAGCATAAAACATGTCTTTGTCGTTTATGCGTACAATTTTATCTCCTTCTATGGCTCCGTATTGTTGGGCAACAGAACTGTCGGAAAAGCCTGCAATTACGAAAGGAAGATTAGGGCTAAACAAACGATTTTTGTCTAGCATTGCTAGTTTTACTTCTTCTGTAAATGGGATGTCCACTTTATTTCCTTCTCTTATAACGGTAACTACATTAGCGTCATTAAGGATTAGCTTTTCTATTACTTCTTTATGAAGGGCTCCATTGGAATGGGCAAATTTTTCTAACTCAACACCATCAACAGAATAGAGCATATCTCCGTTTTGGAAACCCGCAACTACTCCAAGAGAATCACAATAAACTCCGGCTTCTGCATTTTGAGCAGGCAAGAATTTTTCGCCATAAGCAAATAGAGTAAACAGATAAATTACGAAAGCTAAAATTACGTTTACCGTAACCCCACCAAGCATAATAATTAGTCGTTGCCACGCTGGCTTCGATCTAAATTCCCAAGGTTGAGGAGGTAGAGCCATTTGCTCTTTGTCCATCGACTCGTCTATCATTCCGGCAATCTTTACATAGCCACCTAATGGCAACCATCCGATTCCGTATTCGGTATCCCCAATTTTTGTTTTGAAAACAGAAAACCAAGGGTCGAAAAACAAATAAAATTTTTCAACTTTAGTTTTAAATAATTTTGCTGGTATAAAGTGGCCTAGTTCGTGTAAAACAACTAATATGGATAAACTTAGTAGTAGTTGAGCGCCTTTTATTATAATAACGGGTATTTCCATGTATTTTTATTTTATTAATTGTTGAGCTAATTGACGAGCTTCATGGTCAGAGCTAACAAAATCATCGTAATTCGGATTGGGCACAAAAGTAGCTTTTTCTAAACAATTTTGCACCACATCTGACATTTGTAAGAAGCCAACCTTATCTTTTAAGAATGCGTCTACAACCACCTCATTTGCAGCGTTTAGCACACAAGCACTGTTGCCTCCTTTTTCCATAGCATGGTATGCTAACGATAAGTTTCTAAAAGTATTACTATCTGCTTTTTCAAAAGTAAGCGATGGGTAATCCATAAAATTAAAGCGCTCAAAAGTGTTTTGTATTCTATGTGGGTAGGCAAGAGCGTATTGTATCGGAAGCTTCATATCTGGCACTCCCATTTGAGCCTTCATAGATCCGTCTTCAAACTGAACGATCGAATGAACAATCGATTGAGGATGAACGATAACGTCTATTTGTTCTGGTTTTAAATCGAACAACCACTTTGCTTCAATAACCTCCAACCCTTTATTCATTAAAGAAGCAGAGTCGATAGTAATTTTAGCGCCCATTTCCCAGTTTGGGTGTTTCAAGGCTTGTTCTTTAGTTACGTTTGCTAGCTTTTCAGCGGTCCAACCTCTAAAAGGTCCGCCCGATGCCGTCAAATAAATTTTCTCAATAGGGTTTTGATATTCCCCTACTAAACACTGAAAAATAGCAGAATGTTCCGAATCAACAGGCAAGATATTTACTCCGTATTGTTTGCACAAATTGGTAATTAAAGAACCCGCTACCACCAAGGTTTCTTTATTGGCCAAGGCAATCTGCTTTTTGTTTTTAATGGCGTTAATGGTAGGCTTAAGCCCAGAATAACCAACCAAAGCGGTTAGTACTAAATCAATAGTATCCATTTCTACTACTTGCGCTAAAGCTTCCTTTCCGGCATACACCTTAATCTGATGAGGCTCTAAAGCATCCTGAACTTCTTTAAACTTGCTTTCGTCTACAATAACCACACAGTTTGGCTTAAACTCGATCGATTGTTTGATCAGAAGATCACTATTTCTATTAGCAGTAAGCGCTTCGACTTCAAATAATTCTGGGTGACTTTTAATAACGTCTAAAGCCTGGGTTCCGATAGAACCTGTAGAACCTAATATTGCAATTCTTTTTTTCTTATTTGTCATATGCTTGTTGAGTTAAAAGGTCGGCGATCTTTCTGTCGTTTGCTAATCTAGGCACTTTATTCTGACCACCTAATTTGCCAACCGATTTCATATACGATCTAAAACCACTCTTTTTTATTGGATTAACAACCAATGGTTGCAATACATTACCTTCGATTAAATCGTTGTAATAGCTGTTTTGTATTCTCATTTCCTGATCCAGTAAAGCAGAAAATTTCTTTATGTTTTGGGGCAATTCTTCAAATTCTATTAGCCATTCGTGATAAGGAAGCCCTTTTACAGGACTAATTTGAGGGGCAACATGAAATTCGTTTACACCCATTTCCATTGTAGCAACGCATTTTTTCATTGCTTCTTCTACCTCTTTAGCAATAACGTGTTCGCCAAAGGCTGAGGTGAAATGTTTTATACGTCCGCTAACTACAATTTTATAAGGGTCTCTAGAAACAAAACGAACGGTATCACCAATGCTGTAACCCCAAAGGCCAGCGTTGGTGTTTAAAATAAGTGCGTAGTCGACTCCCATTTCTATCTCTTCAAGGCTAAGTCTTGGCGGGTTTTGGTCAAAATAATTTTGTGCCGGAATAAATTCGTAAAAAATACCATGGTCAACGCACAACAACAATCCCTTGTCGTTTTGTTTGTTCTGATAAGCGATAAAACCTTCGGAAGCAGGATAAGTTTCTATGCTCGGAACGTGCTTTCCGATCAAGTCCAAAAAGCGTTTTTTGTAAGGCTCGAAGTTAACTCCTCCGTAAATAAACAGACTAAAATTAGGAAACACCTGTGCAATAGATTGATTGCGAATAGAGTTTATTTTTTCGAAATACATCTGAACCCATGGTGGAATACCACTAATTATTCCCATGTCTTCATCTATCGTTTCCGCTACAATTTTATCTACTTTTTTCTCCCAATCGTCCATACAGTTGGTCTCGTAGGAAGGCAGATTGTTAGATTTTAAATACCAAGGTAGGTGGTGAGCTACAATTCCGGATAGTCTGCCAATCGGAGATTTTTTACTAAAATCGAGAACAGGGCTTCCTTGGATAAACATATTTTTCCCCTTTAAAAATTCTGTTTTTCCTGATTCGTGGATATAACTAAGAATAGCGTCTTTAGCACATTTTAAGTGAAAGGGCATCGACTCTTTAGAAATGGGAATGTATTTTTCTCCAGAAGTTGTTCCAGAGGTTTTGCAAAAGTAAAGGGGTTTTCCTGGCCAAAGAATATTTTCTTGACCTTCTAAAGTCTTTTCTATATAAGGCTTTAGATCTTCGTAATCTACAATAGGAACTAAGCGTTTATAATCTTGGTAGGTTTTTATGTTTTTAAAATGATGGTCTATACCAAATTGAGTGTTCTTGGCTTTCTTGACTAAACCTTCCAAAAGCTTGTTTTGAGCTATAATGGGGTTTTTAATCCAGAAATTATTTTTTTTATGCACTCTATTTGAGTACAACACAATAAGGTTAGCAATTATACCCATTAAAATAAAATATATTGTTCTGGGTTAATAGCTTCTCCCTTATACCAAAGTTCGAAATGTAAATGGGGTCCGCTAGACCATTTGCCCGAATTGCCAATAATTGCGATAGGGTCTCCTGCTCCGACGTTATCGCCTTCTTTTTTAAGCAAGACAGAATTATGTTTGTAAATAGAAACAAGATTGTTTTTATGCATTACAGCAACAACGTTTCCTGTTTCGGCAGTCCAGTTAGCAAATATCACCACCCCATCTAGAGTAGATTTTATAAGCTCATTTTCTTTAGAAACAACATCTATTCCGTAATGGCTTTGTTCTTTGTCAAACTTTTCGATTACAATTCCTTCAATAGGTTTGAAAAACAAGACTTCATATATTTCGTTGACTTCTTTTTTATTGTTAGAAAAGATGTTGAATTTTTCTTCGGTTTCTATCTGAACTCTTAATAGAGAATCTTCCAAGTTTTTTTCAAAAACAATATCTTGTCTGATGTCATTATCAGAAATACTATCTAAAAGCGCTTTTTGTACCGGCAAGCCAACTACGATGTTTTTTATATTGGCAAGATATTTTTGGTTTTGCTCTAAGTCTAATATTAAAGAGTCTGACATCTGGTTTAGCTCCAGAACTTTTTTTCTTATATCAGAACTAGTGTATCCAGGGATGTACTCTCTTATAGGGGTAAAGGAAATAACGGCGCTAGTTCCTCCAATTAAAATTATAATTGAGGATAGCACAAAAATAAAAACACTAATCCTAGAAGCTTTGAACGTTAACCTTTCTTCAAAGTTTTCACTATTTAGGATTACCAAGCGATACTTCGCTTTCCATTTTTTCCAAAAATTTCTTTTTTCTTTGTGACTCATAATGCTAGGCAAATATCCAAAATTTTATGTCAACCTCTTTTTTCTTTTTGTTTAATAAAATAAAATAATTTTGCAGCTACAAAGTTATCGTTAAGATGTTAAACAAACATATATCTAATTTATTAATTGTTATAGGGCTCGTTTCTATCGTAATACTGCCTTCTTGCTCTACAAGAAAAAGCACTTTTTTTACCCGAACATACCACCATACTACTACAAAGTATAATTGGTATTTTAACGGAAATGAAAGCTATAAGGCCGGTGTTAAGAAATTAGAAAAGTCAAAAAAAGAAGATTTTAATCAAATATTGCCCATTTTTATTCTGCCTTCTCAAAACGAAGTTCAGTCTGTTTCTTCTTCAATGGATAGAGCCATTAAAAAGGGGGCTTCTGCTATTGCAAAACATTCTATACTAATTAAGGGTGTCGAGCACAACAAAACCATCGACGAAACCTATTTGTTAATAGGGAATGCTTATTTGTATAAACGCGACTACCTAAAAGCTATTGAAGCTTTTAGTTTTACCGCTAAACAGTTCGAAGGCTTAACAACTGCTTTTCAGGCCAGCATTAATTTGGCAAGAGCCTATGTTCTTAACAAAGATTTTGCTTCTGCAGAATTGGTTTTCGACCGATTACTTAGCGATGAGAACTTTCCAATGTCACTTAATAAAGACTTGTCTTTGGTTTATGCCGACTACTATTTTCACAAAGGCGAGCTAAGCCTTTGTATTGAAGAGCTTAAAGCTGCTTTGTCTGAGGCAAGTAAGAAGAATGAAAAAATAAGATACTCTTATATTCTTGCTCAACTTTACTATGAGCTCGAAAATTATGGCGAGGCTAGCAAATACTTTAAATCAGTTATTAAAAAAGGCCCTTCTTATGAGTTTGAATTTAACGCT
>JABAYQ010000108.1:15261-17692 GCA_018608925.1 Cryomorphaceae bacterium
AATTAATCTTGCTAGGTCTTATGACGTAGCCCAAGGCAATAACCAAGAAATTGAGTCGGAGCTCAATAAAATGATAAAAGACAAAAAGAACAAGGAGTATCTTGATGTTATTTATTTCGGTTTAGCGGAACTTAAGTCTAGACAAAACCAAACCAAAGAAGCTATTGGCTTTTACAAACTTTCTGTTTCTAAAAGCGTTGACAATGATGCTCAAAAAGCACTATCGAGTCTAATTTTAGGAGAAATTTTTTACGAAGACCAGCTTTACAGACCCGCACAGTCTTATTATGACACCGCGGTTGCCTACATGGATGTAGAATCTCCAAAGTTTAAAAGCGTACAAAAAAGACAAACTACATTAAGCTTATTGATTGAAAATTTGAATGTTATTTCTGATCAAGATAGTTTGCAAAAGATTGCTGGAATGTCTGAAAGCCAGAGAAATAATTTTATTGATGGCCTAATATCTAAACTAAAAGAAGAAGAAAGGCTTGAAAAACAGCAAGCTCAATCGGATAAAAATGAAAGCGCCTTTCTGAACGGCAACCAAAACAATAGAGGAAGCAATCGCCTAAACCAATCTAGAGGTGGTGTTTGGTATTTTTATAACCCAACTACTTTAAGTTTTGGCTTTTCAGAGTTTGGCAGAAAATGGGGTAGAAGAAAACTGGAAGACAACTGGAGAAGGTCAAACAAAAAAAGTTTTGGAATAGAAGAAGCAGAAACGGAAGAAGACTTAGAAGAAGAGTTTGACCCTAAAAGTAGAGACTCTTACATTGCCAAGCTTCCCCTTTCAGTAGAGCAGTTAAAGCTGTCTAATCAGAAAATAATAGAAGCGTATTATAATGCGGCTATCATTTACAAAGAAGACCTTGAGGACCTCGGGCTTTCCTTAAAAACGTTTGAAGAGCTAAATCAACGCTTTCCTAAAAACGACAACCAAGTGAAGGTTCTTTATTTTTTATATCGCCTTAACTTATCTTTAGAAAACGAAGACGAGGCTGCTAAGCACAAAAAAATGTTGCTTAAACTATTCCCTCAAAGCGACTATGCTAAAATTATAAGCGATAGCACCTATTTGGAAACCCTGCAAAATGCCAAGCCTACTATTGATGTTTTGTACGAAAAGGCTTATAAGAAATACCTAAGCGGTAAATATAAGGCTACTGTTTCTGATTGCGAATTAGCTAACAAAAACCATAAAGGAAACCTATTGACTCCACGCTTTGACCTGCTTCATGCTCTAGCTAGCGGATATATAGATGGTAAAAACAAAATGGTTGTTCTGCTACAAAAAGTAATAGAAACGCACCAAGGTCACGAGGTTGCAGTTTCTGCTCAAGAGATATTAGATCAACTGAATGAGGAAGAATCTTCGACGAGCAACAGCTCTAGCGAATCCAAAGAAGACCAAAAGTATACTTACGAGCCTAAAAGCGCCCATTATTTTATTTTGATTTTTAAAGAATTCGATTTGGAGCAAAATATAGCTAAGGCCACTCTTTCTGACTACCATAGTCAGTTTTATAGCTTAGAAAAGTTAAATATTAGCGCCTTGTTGCTAGACAAAGAAACCAACATGTTGTCGGTTAGGGAGTTTGAAAACGCAAATAAAGCAATGAATTATTACAACGCTTTTCAGCTTGGAGATGCTAGGGGACCTTTTGGTGACAACTATCAGTCGTTTGTTATTTCTCAGTCCAATTTCCCTATATTTTACCAATCAAAAGAGATAGAAGAGTATTTGCTAAAATTCAAAGAGTTTTATCAAAGCCAACAATAGTTAGCAGAAATAATTAACTTTGTATAAAGTAATAAGAATATGTTCAATAATAAAACAAACACAATGGCTCGACCAAACGAAAATAATGGAGTAGTAAATCACATCGGAGTAGGAACTACAATTACTGGTGAAATAACTTCTTCAGGAGACATCCGAATAGATGGAGCTTTAAAAGGTTCTATTAATACAAAAGGAAAGGTGGTCGTAGGAACAACAGGTATGGTTGAAGGCGATGTCGTTTGTCAGAATGCTGACATTTCTGGAGAATTAAAAGCATCTATTTCTGTTTCAGAATTACTTTCTTTAAAGTCTACCGCTAAACTTCATGGCGACATCCTAACAAACAAACTTGCTATAGAGCCAGGCGCATCTTTTACAGGTTCTTGTAGTATGGGTGCTGTTATTAAAGACATTAATCAAGTTGAACAAAAAGAAAAGCAAGAAAAAACAGCCTAATCGCTTCATTGCTCTAAGTATGTTGGCTTCTCAGATGGGAATTACTATCTATTTGGGAGCTTACTTTGGTAAGCGACTGGACCAAAATTACCTAAACGAAAAACCTTGGTTTACTATTATAGGAATTCTTTCGGCTTTGGTTCTTTCTTTACTTTCTCTAATTAAACAACTCAACCGACTAAATAAAGATGA
>JABAYQ010000114.1 GCA_018608925.1 Cryomorphaceae bacterium
TTTTTCGTTTAACGATTTAATTATCTCTCCATCTTGAAAGGTAGTTTCATTCATTTCTTTACAATAAGGACATCCTTCTCTAAAGAAGTAGAAGAATACTTTTCTAGGCTCTTTAGCCATGAGAGATTCTAATTGAGATACATCTACCCATTGAATAGAAGAAGTAGAACTGTTACTTTTAATAAAAGATTTCAAATCCGTTTTAGTCCCATTATTACTGTCACCTTGGTTACAAGATGTGACAAAAAAGGGAAGAACTATAAATAATACACTGATAAGGGTTTTCATTTTTTTCTAGTTTTTAACGCTTATACTTTCGATGAATGGTTTAGGTCCTCCTGCAACGTACCCACTTTTTTTAATCGGATCTAATTGCAGTTGTCCGTCTTTAACAACAACATTAAAGACGTGAATGGTAGGGTATCCTCCAACCTTAAACATTTGTTGAAGTTCTCTATTTTGTTTTTTAAGTTCGTCTGTTTGAGTAACTCTTCTAGGAAAGTCAACATCTAAAAGAACAATATTTTCATTTGCCCAATTTTTAAATTCAGCTTTATCGAAAACTTCTTTTTTTAGTTTCTTACACCATCCGCACCAATCACTTCCAGTAAAGTTTGCCATAATTGGCTTACCAGTAGTCATTGATACTTTAGCTGCTTCTTCTAAGCTTGTGTACCACTTTCCGCTTTCTTGAGCGTTTGAGGATAATGTAATTGTTAGTACAATTACTAATGTGCAAATTAATTTATTCATAGTTTTTAGTTTTTTAGTGAACGCCATGCATCCATTTTTTAAGTATTGGTGTTAACATAAACGCAAAAATAGCCATTGCTATTGCGACAATTCCAACTTGAGTGAATACTGAAGTATAATTTAATAATGATTGTACTCCTTCAACGGTTGAATTGGTGAAACCACCTTCAAAGCCAGTTACTTTTTCAACCATGTTGGTCATAAAGCCTGGTTCTGGTTTTTCTCCTGCTTCTGTCGAAGTAGTTAATTTAGCAATTGCTCCAGAAATATAGTGAGCATAAGAGGATGATAAGAAATACACACCCATCATAAATGCTGTCATACTTTTTGGAGAAAGCTCAGTTACTTTAG
Organism: Cryomorphaceae bacterium; assembly: GCA_018608925.1. GTDB lineage: Bacteria > Bacteroidota > Bacteroidia > Flavobacteriales > UBA7312 > JABAYQ01. The sequence continues at coordinate 1,105 of JABAYQ010000114.1, forward strand.
ATAACCCTATTGGAGATATAAATAACTCTCCAGTTGTTAGTAGTAAATAACCTATCATTAGGAACATAAATGGAGTACGTCCGTCTGCGTCCATATATTGAGCACTCATTGCGAAGACAAGAAAACCAATACCTAATTGTAAAATTCCTAATGCAAATTTTATAGGTGTGATAGGATTCCTTTGTGTTTTAGCAAGATATACCCACATCATTGAAAATGGTATAGCAAGAAATATAATGTATCCAGGGTTTATCGCATTTGTTTGAGATGCATTCATTAAGCTTAGGTTCACGTTTCTTTCAGCAAATAATGTAATAGCTGTTCCTGCAAGCTCAAAAAATGACCAAAAAACAGTAATTAGCAGAGTAAGTACTAAAACACTTACTAATCTGAAAACTTCCATTCTGGATAATGTTCTCATTTTATTAACGATAATTCCTAAAATTACGACTCCTAATAACCAAAGTAATGATGAATGAAGCTGCATTCCTTTAACTACTTCCATTGCATTGTTTTTTACTAAAAACGCAGAAATTGGAACCATTAGTAATGCTACTATATAGAAGAAATGGTCTGTTTTTAAACCGTACATTTTCTTTTCTTTATATTCTTCTGGTTGTAGTCCGTTGTCTTCAAATACTCCTGACTTTAAACCTAGAGAGAAAACTATTAATCCAAGAATCATACCAATTCCGGCAGCACCAAATCCTGCATGCCATCCGTATTTATAACCTAACCATCCGCAAACTAAAGGAGCTATAAACGCACCTGCGTTTATTCCCATGTAAAAGATGGTGAAGCCAGAATCTCTTCTAGAATCTCCTTCAGGATATAACCTTCCTACCATAGTAGAAATGTTAGGTTTGAAAAATCCATTACCAACAATTAATAAAGCTAGAGCAGTATAAAAGAAGAAATTATTAACGGAATTTACTTCCATACCTAAGACATCTTCTTGGAAATAAAAAGCCATGAAGAAATGACCTAGAGCCATAAGGACTCCTCCAAGCATGATTGATTTTCTAAATCCAATAAACTTATCTGCAATCATTCCTCCAAGAACTGGTGTTGCATATACTAATGAGCCATAGGCTGCAAAAATACCAAAAGAGACATCTTCTCTATAAGCTTCATCCGTTATGTAAAGGAAAAATTCATTAACCATGTAAAGGGTTAACAATGCTCTCATTCCGTAATATGAAAATCTTTCCCATAGTTCGGCAAAGAATAAGTAGAATAAGCCTACTGGTTGTCCTAATATGTTTTTTTCGTTTTGACTCATAATTTATGATTGATAAAATTTTAGAATTCGAATATAGTAATTATTGTGTTATAAATTGTTCAATATATAATCGGTCATCATTTGGTATAGGTGAAGTCTAGTATTTCCGCCATAAATTCCATGATTTTTATCTGGGTATACAAATAAATCGAACTGCTTATTAGCC
>JABAYQ010000075.1 GCA_018608925.1 Cryomorphaceae bacterium
CTTCTATTTTGCCATTTTTAAAAAGAGCATTAATTAGAAAAGTGAGTAGCCTTAATTTGTTTTCATGGGTTTGTTTGTTGAACAGATTGTCTCTTGTAAACTCTGAAAAAGTGTGATTTAAATATTCTTCTAGGGCAACAAAATCGTGCCTTTGTATTAAAATCCTGCTTACAGCCTGAAACATTTTAATCCTTAGCTTAGGACTTGATATAATGTTTTTGTCTTGAGAAAAATCAGCAACTGTTTTTTCTAACAAGTTAATAATTGGGGCTTTTTTTCCTGAAAAATTTTGGGCCTTTTTTAGTCGATACATTACTGCTGCAAGAATATCATCTATTTCTTGAATTTTATTTCTTGCACTATTGTTTTCTTTTCTTTTTTGAATGTAATTAACAACATCAATGTTAGGAATGTCATGAGATAATTTTATGATTTCAAAATAAATAATATTTAGAATCTCATAAGCCTCTATTTGCGCGGCTTTTTTTTCAGCTTTTTTTAAGTAATCTAATGCAATAATATGCTTGCCTTTGGCATGGAATACTCTAGAAAGAATGATGTTTTTCATTAACGACAAGTCCGCTTCTTCATCGAGATACTGCAAGGTTAGGCTTTTGTTAATGTCTTCCAAAAGTCTATTTTTCAGTCTGTAAAAAGCATTTTTGTTTTGATCATAATGCTTTTGCTGAAAATTCGATTCAGAAAATTGATCTGTTTTTTTAATTTGATCAAATAAGAGAATGTCTTTCCTCGTTTTATTGCTGTTAGTCCGACTTGCGTATAATTTAAAAAAGCGCAATTCTTCTTTAGACATGCTTAAAATAATTTCTTGTAATGTGTTCATAGGCGTTAAACTGTATGACATTTGAACGAGTAAGGTAATCAATTATTGCTTAAATTTTTTATTTTCAATTAGATATATTTGTTATATGATAAAAAGGATACTAATTATATTGTTGATGAGCATATGCTCACAATCGTTTTCTCAAGAAAACTATGCAATGACTTTTGGTTATTATGATCCTGTAATTGCAGATACAACCGAATATTACGACCATCTATCTGTTTCTTGTTATGTTGTTAATACTGGAACGGACACTATTTTCTCTCAAATTAGAGCAATGATATCTAGTAATCCAGGAGCTGGAGAGGAGAGTGTTAGAGAAATTTTTTCTGTTTCTTTTGAAGACGGTAGTGGCTTAAATCCGGGAGATAGTATTTATTTTCCAGCCCCAGAGCCTGGTTCTATTAATGGAGCTTATGACATTATATTACCTTCTAACAATTATTATGATGGGGATAATATTATAGTAGTCTGGCCTGTAATTGATGGCGCTATTAGTTTTACTACCGAACAATTTTCCAAAGATATATTTGTTAATGAGTCCACATCTTCTGTTGCCGAAAAGTCTATTTCCGACATCAAAATTTTAGTGTCAAGTAGTTTAATTGAAATAAGCTCTTCTACTATTGTAGATAAGGTTCAACTCTTTAATGTAGAGGGTAAGTTGGTTGCTGAGTCGCAGTCCAATAAAATTTTAAAGAATAATTTAAAGTCTGGAATTTATCTTCTTAAGGTTATTCAAAAAGGAAAACTTGTTTCACACACTGTTTTTATAGATTAGGTTAATAATATGGCGTAGCAGATTTATTTGCTACGCCATTTATTTAGTTCATCAAGTCTTCAATCTCCTCACATTCTAAAGGTATATTCTTCATTAAATCATGAGGCTTCTCGTCCTTAATTACAAGGTCGTTTTCTAATCTAATTCCTAGGCTTTCTTCTAAAATATATATTCCTGGTTCGCAGGTAAATACCATTCCGTTTTCTATTGGCTTATCCCATAGGCCAACATCATGAACGTCTAGTCCTAAGAAGTGACTCGTTCCATGCATAAAATACTTTTTATAGGCTGGTTTTAGTGGGTCTTGTTTTTCTATATCGTGTTTGTCGATTAGGCCAAGGCTTACTAATTCCGATTGCATGATTAAGCCCACTTCTTTATGATAGTCTCCAAGAATGGTTCCTGGCACTAACATTGACGTTGCTTCTTTCATTACATGTAGTACAGAGTTGTAAACTTGTTTTTGCCTTTTGCTGAAGCGCCCACTAACCGGAATGCATCTTGTCATATCAGATGCATAGTTGCCGTATTCTGCCCCTACATCCATTAAGATTACATCTCCATCCTTACATTCTTGGTTGTTGTCTATGTAGTGTAACACGCAAGCATTTCTTCCAGAGGCAATAATTGGCTCGTATGCAAATCCTTTTGATCGACTTCTAAGAAATTCGTGCATATATTCTGCTTCTATTTCGTATTCTTTTACTCCTGGTTTTACAAATTGCAATACTCTTCTAAAACCACTTTCGGTAATATCACATGCTTTTTGTAGAAGTTCAATTTCTACTTTGTGTTTTACAGATCTTAATTCGTGCATTTCTACAGCAACCTTTTTAAATTCTTTGGATGAGTAAGTTTTTTTGCACCAAGAATTCATCCTATCTGTTTGAGTTTCAACCTCTGAGGCTGCTCTCGAA
>JABAYQ010000026.1 GCA_018608925.1 Cryomorphaceae bacterium
CTACTATTAATAGAACTGAAGCCAACAAAAAACCAAAGGCACCATTTAATAATATTAGGCCATATAATAATGCCAATGTAAATACAAATACTAATTCTAGCACAAGCTTTAAGAAGCCATTGATTAAGCCTCAAAATCAAAACATTAATACTAGGCCAATTAACAATTCTGTTAAGCCTATTAATAATAGTGTTAAAAGGCCTTCAAACATTAAGCCTACAATTAATTCTAAACCTTCAAGAAATAATTCAAATAACAATTATACAAAGCCTTCTTATAATAAGCCTAAAGCACCTAGTGTAAGACCTTCGAATAATTCGCGAAGCCCTTCTAGAAGTCCATCAAGAAGTTCAAATAGAAATAATACATCAAGACCAAGATAAATATCATTATGAAAAATCGAATATTATTAAGTGCAGCTAGTCTATTTTTTGTGTGCCAAGTGTCGGCTCAATCTTATTTAGACGCTCAATTGTTTTCTGAAACAGATGTTATAGGAACAGCAAGAACCGCATCTATGTCAGGAGCTTTCGGGGCATTAGGTGCGGATATGTCATCGCTTAGCACTAACCCTGCAGGCTTAGGTTTGTATCAATCGGTTGATTTTTCGTTCACTCTTGATTTAGGTGCAACAGATAGAACCTCTTATTATAGTGGCAATAAATTCACATCCAGATTAGGAGATTTTAACTTAACTTCTTTAGGAGTAGCTTTCCCTGTTAAAAGTACCCCTGATAGCGATTGGAAGAGGCAGAACTTTGGATTTGCTTACAACAAAACAAAAGACTTTAGAGCGAACACCTTCATTTATGGAAACGATGCTAACAGTTCGATTGTTGATGTATTTTATGATAACGCTTACGGAAATAATTTAGATGAATTAGATAGTTTTTTCGAGCTTTCTGCTTTCGATACAGATCTAATTGACCTTGATGTAGATTCTAATGGGTTTATTGACAATGGCCAATATTTCAGAGAAGTTTTTAGCGGGCAAGACCAATATAAAGAAGTTATTACAGAAGGTCAGATGGGAGAGATAGTATTTAGTTATGCGGGCTCTTATCAGGAGAAGTTGTATTTAGGGTCTACTTTGTCTATTAGTACTGTTGAATACATTAAAAGAAGTAAGTACACAGAAAATAATTTTAACGATACCTTGTCGACAGTGCAATCTTTTGATTTCTACGAAAATCAATATACCTCTGGTTCTGGTGTTGGGTTAAAGTTGGGAGCAATCTATAAAGTGAATAAAAATTTACGTCTTGGTTTGTCGTGGCATTCTCCATCCATTCTATATTTGAATGATGAATATGAAACTAGACTAGATGTAAATCATTCTTACAATGATTCTGCTTATGCTTATTCCAAGTCATCACCATACGGAATGTACGATTACCAAGTAACAACTCCTTCGAAATTAATGGTTAGTGGAGCGTTAGTACTTAGCAAGCAGTTTGTAGTAAGTGCTGACTTCGAATTAGTTGATTATTCTGAAGCTAGTCTTAGCGGTCAGCCAGGAGATGAGCAATACTTTAATGATCAAAATGCTATTATTCAAAACAGATATAGTGAAGTTGCAAACATGAAGCTAGGAGCAGAGCTTAATCTTACCTCCATTCTTTTAAGAGCAGGTTATGCTAATTATGGTAATCCCTTAGCAGGAGATTTAACATCTGTTGACCCAACGGCTAACGTCTATAGTAGTGAAAGAGAAATGTATTCTGTAGGTTTCGGAAGAAGAAATCAGTTCAGTTATATTGATTTTGCGTTTGTATTTTCTGAAGGATCTTATACTACATGGTTGTACAATGCTAATTATACTCCTCCAGTAAAAGTTGTAGATACAAATTACAGTTTGTTACTTACTATGGGTTGGAAATTCTAAGACTGTTTAGTCCAGCTTTTGCTTTTTGTTCTAAACTTTGTTCGTATTCATGATTTTTTAAATCAATACATTTTTGATAGTATTCTTTTGACTTAAGAACCTTGCCTTCTTTTTGAAAAATACGCCCTAAATGTAAGGCAGATTTCGCTCCAAAATAAGTGGTTTTTAACCTGCCTAACTCTAAAGTTAATAAAAAATTCTGCTTAGCAGACTCTAACATTCCAAGCTTTTCATAATTAACAGCCTTTCTATAAATGGATTCTATAAAAAATTGAGATTTGTTTGAGAATGTTATTTCATGAAGTATATCAAGAGATTTTTCGAAATAACCTCCATCAAACAATAACCTTGCTTTTAGCAAGTCAACATTAGGAATCGTTTTATTTAAAAATTGACTTTGAGCCTCTTTATCAGAGCCTACCAATGTAGAACCGTTGCTATTTATAGCAGTTTGATAATTGTAAAAAGAGTTTGTGTCCCCATCAATTATTGCTAACCAACTTAAGTACATGTAAGAAGATTTGATATAGTTTTCTCCTTTGAATTCTTCTATATAAGACTGAAATTCATTTTTGGCAGTTTTATCTAGTTTGTTAAGCTTCCCTTTCCCTTGTAAAAAGTCCAAATATTTAAAGGGATAAGCATCTTTG
>JABAYQ010000130.1:0-1894 GCA_018608925.1 Cryomorphaceae bacterium
GTTAGATCAGCATTAACTTGTGAATCTAAAAGAGGTATTTGCTCTAAGTGTTATGGTAGAAACTTATCTACTGCAAGCATGGCTGTTCCTGGTGATACTGTAGGTGTAGTTGCTGCACAATCTATTGGAGAGCCTGGTACTCAGCTTACATTAAGAACATTCCACTTTGGTGGTACTGCATCTAAAATTGCTTCCGAGTCTAGTGTAATGACTAAGTTCGAAGGTAGATTAGAGATAGACGACTTAAAAACTATTTCATCTAAAAATGATGATGGAAAAGATATTGAGTTAGTTATCAGTAGAACATCTGAAGCTAGAGTTATAGACGAAAAATTAGGAGTTATTTTATCAACTACTAATATTCCATACGGATCAATTCTTTACGCTAAGTCTGGTGACAAAGTGAAAAAGGGAACATTGGTTTGTAACTGGGATCCATATAATGCAGTAATTATTTCTGAATTAGGTGGTAAGATTGATTACATGGATATCAAAGAAGGTTTATCATACCGAGTTGAATCGGATGAGCAAACAGGATTTGAAGAAAAAGTAATGATCGAAAGAAAGGATAAGACTCTTAATCCTACTATTAAGGTGGTAGATAAGAAAGGAGTTGCACTTAGAAATTATAGTGTTCCTGTAAAAGCTCACCTTACTGTTGAAAATGGTGAAGAAATTAAACCAGGAAAAATTATTGCCAAGATTCCTAGATTAGCTTCTTCATTAGGTGATATTACGGGTGGTCTTCCTAGAGTCACCGAGCTATTTGAAGCTAGAAACCCTTCTAACCCTGCTGTTGTAACTGAAATTGATGGTATCATTAATTTCGGACCAAAAATCAAGAGAGGTAATAAAGAGGTTATTGTTACTTCAAAATCTGGTGAAGTTAAGAAGTACTTAATTCCACTTTCTAAACACATATTAGTTCAGGAAAACGATTTCGTTAAGTCTGGAATGCCATTATGTGATGGAGCAATTACTCCATCTGATATCTTGCGTATTAAAGGACCTACTGCTGTTCAGGAATATATTGTAAACGAAATACAAGAAGTATATCGTTTGCAGGGTATGAAAATTAATGATAAACACTTTGAAGTCATCGTTAGACAAATGATGCGTAAAATGAATATCATTGATGCTGGAGACACTAAGTTCTTAGACGGTCAGACAGTTACTAAGCTTGAGTTTATGGACGAAAACGATCGTATTTACGGTACGAAAGTAATCGAAGATGCAGGTGATTCTGATGTGCTTAAAGTAGGTCAAATTGCTTCTGCTCGTAAGATTAGAGAAGAAAATTCTAGACTTAAGCGTAAAGATTTAAATATAGTAACTGCTCGTGAAACAGTTCCAGCTACAAGTGAACAAGTTATTCAAGGAATTACTCGTGCTGCCCTACAGACTAATAGTTGGGTTTCAGCGGCTTCTTTCCAAGAAACAACTAAAGTGCTTAATGCTGCTGCTATTAACGGTAAGCGTGATACTCTTCAAGGACTTAAAGAGAATGTTATTGTAGGCCATAAGATACCAGCTGGTACTGGTCTTAAGATTTACGATGATATTGTTGTTGGTTCTCAAGAAGAATACGATCAGTTAAAACAAGCTGCGGCTGACGAATTAGAAGAAACAGTTACTGTAGAATAATTATGTCAGACGATAAAAAACAAAAGGGTTTAAATATTGAATTATCTGAGGAAATAGCTGAAGGTACTTATAGTAATCTTGCTATCATCAACCATTCTCCTAGCGAGTTTGTTGTAGATTTCATCAAGGTTATGCCAGGTGTTCCTAAAGCTAAAGTTAAATCAAGAATCGTTTTAACTCCACAGCATGCTAAAAGATTTATGAAAGCATTGATTGACAATGTTAGTAAATTTGAAAAGCAGCACGGAGA
>JABAYQ010000130.1:1904-2522 GCA_018608925.1 Cryomorphaceae bacterium
TATTCCTCTTAATTTTGGTGGCCCAACTGCTGAAGCTTAATACATATTACATTTAAAAAAAGCCCACTCATTTGAGTGGGCTTTTTTTATGATTACTTTTTGTTTTAAGAGGTGCTAAGTGTTTTTCCTAAGCTTTCAATACATCTAGATAATTAGATTAATATGATTCGTATAGTTGGCTAATAAGTGCTTAAAAGATTGTGTTATATACTTCTCATTTCTTAACGCACTAACTATAGCATCCCAAAAACAAAAAAAGCCCACTCAAATGAGTAGGCTTTTTTAATGATATAGATTTTTATTTATTATTTCTCACCTAACATTTTTAACATTTTAAAATGCTCTCCTAGAGCAGAGAAATAGCTTTTTTGAGAATAGTAAGGTAAGTTATACTTCTCTGCTTTTTGTTTAACAATAGAAGATATATTCTTGTAATGTACGTGGCAAATATTTGGAAACAAATGGTGTTCCACTTGGTAGTTTAATCCGCCTACAAACCATGAGAATATTCTACTCTTAGGAGCGTAGTTTGATGTTGTTTGCATTTGGTGTATTGCCCAGTTGTTTTCTATTGTACCTTCTTCGTTTACTTCTGGAAATTCACAGTCAGGCATTACG
>JABAYQ010000096.1 GCA_018608925.1 Cryomorphaceae bacterium
ATTTTAATCGAAACCAACTTGAAATCAGACAAAGACATCTTATATTTAATAAGCTGTCTTGCTAGAAAAATAATAATTGACAATTTAGCAATATCAAATGTCTGAATGGTAGTGCCACCAATTTTAATCCATCTACTAGCATCGTTTATAGACGCACCAAAAAATAAAGTAAATAATAAAACTAGTATAGACACCCAAAACCCAAGCTGTCCTAATCTAGAAAAATATTTTGATGGAATTTTATGGACTAAATACATAAAAATAACTCCGGCAATGATAGATTTAAAATGCTTGAAAATAAGATGCATTGTATTTCCACCAAACTTCGTATAAGCCAATCCTCCTGTAGCGCTATAGACTACAAAAAGAGAAATTAATATAAGCAAAACTACTATTGCCCATATTGACTTATCGCCTTCTAATTTTATGTATTTAGAAAAAGGATTCATTATAAGTTACGAACGTTCTTTTTAAATTCTACTCCTCTGTGCTCATAATTTTCGAACAAATCAAAGCTAGCGCAAGCTGGAGACAATAAAACAGCGTCACCCTTTTCGCCAAGCTGATAAGAAAAGTTTACAGCTTCTTTCATATTAGTTGCAAAATATATTTCCACGCCCTTTTCTGAAAAAGCATTTTTGATAGAATCAACCTGTTCTCCTAAGCAAATAATTGCTTTTACTTTATCGCTCACTAAAGAAAGTAAAGAAGAGTAATCATTTCCTTTATCTACACCGCCTACAATCCAAATAGTTGGCTTAATCATACTTTCCAAAGCATACCAAGTAGAGTTAACATTAGTAGCTTTAGAGTCGTTGATGAACTCTATGCCATGAACCTTAATAACTCTTTCTAGTCTATGCTCTACATTTTTAAAGTCTACTAAACTTTCTCTTATAACTTCTTTACTCAAATCCAAAATTCGAGATGAAATAGCAGCAGCCATCGAATTATAGATGTTATGCTTTCCTTGTAATGCTAATTGTTGAATATTCATTTTAAATGGGGTTTTATTTATGTTTATATTTAATTCGTCATCTATCAAGCAAGCTCCTCTTTGGTGCTCTTTTAAAATAGAAAACGGTAATAGATTTGTATTTTCTTGTTCTAAATATTTATTTATGTTGGGGTCATCACTGCAATAAATCAAGTAATCGTTCTTATCTTGATTTTTAGTTATTCTTAATTTAGATTGAATGTATAGCTCCATGTCTTCATTATATCTATTTAAGTGGTCTGGAGTAATATTTAAAATAATTGCGATGTCTGGTTTAAAATCTATTATTCCATCAAGCTGAAAACTGCTCAACTCTAACACATAATAGTCGTAGTTTTCATTTGCTACCTGCAAAGCAAAACTGTCTCCAACATTTCCAGCAACACATACATTTAATCCTGCTTTTTTGAGAATATGACCAATCAATAAAGCAGTAGTAGTCTTTCCGTTACTTCCGGTAATTGCTATTATTTTTGAATTGGTATATCTAAAAGCAAATTCAATTTCTGAAATGATAGGAATGCCCTTTTTCTTTAATTCAAGAATTAGTGGAATAGTCTCAGGTATTCCAGGACTTTTAATCACTTCGATTGCTTCAAAAATTTTATCTTCCGAATGATGCAATTCTTCCCATTCAATCCCTTTTTGTATAAGAACATTTTTGTATTTGTCTTTTATCTTTCCTATATCAGATACAAATACGCTGTAGCCTTTTTGCTGTGCTAAAACAGCTGCACCGCAACCGCTTTCTCCTCCTCCTAACACAACAATTTTTTCCATCTATCTTAGCTTTAGAGTTACAATTGTTAAGACCGCAAGCATCACACCTACAATCCAAAACCTAGTTACTATTTTACTTTCGTGCATCCCAATTTTTTGATAGTGGTGGTGCAAAGGAGCCATTCTGAATAATCTTTTTCCCTCTCCAAACTTTCGTTTTGTATACTTAAAATAACTCACCTGTAGAATAACCGAAACGTTTTCTATTAAGAAGACTCCACACAGAATAGGAATTAGCAATTCTTTACGAATAGAAATAGCAAATACTGCAATTATTCCTCCAAGAGCCAAACTTCCTGTATCGCCCATAAATACTTGAGCAGGAAAAGAATTATACCATAAGAAACCAACGCATGCTCCTACAAAAGCAGACATAAAAATCACTAACTCAGCTGAGCCAGGGATGTACATAATATTGAGATAATCGGCAAAAAACAGATTACCAGAGACGTAAGCTAAAATCCCTAAGGTTACCCCAATTATTGCGGAGGTTCCTGTAGCTAAACCATCTAAACCATCTGTCATATTAGCGCCATTACTTACGGCAGTTACAATAAAAATGACCATTAAAACAAAGCCAATCCAGCTTAAGCTAGAGCCATAATCTCCTAACCATCCTACAAGGGACTCGTAGTTAAACTCATTATTTTTTACAAAAGGAATAGTTGTTTTCGTAGATTTAACTTCTTGGCCAAAAGACTGAACTAACTCAGTGGTTATTGGTACGTCCAATTTTTCTTTAATT
>JABAYQ010000082.1 GCA_018608925.1 Cryomorphaceae bacterium
ATAATACACTTTAGAAAATTTTAACGCAAAAAAAAATAACAATAATGCAAAACTAAAATCACTAGAGAAAGATTTTGTTTTTTTGTAATAAATGTTTTTAAGAAATTGTTTAATTGTTGTACTAAGCTTCTCAAAACATAACAATTAATGGGAAAATAGTTTTCCAATATCGTATCTTTATAAGTCCTATGTAAAGTATTATTGTTTAGATCTAGCTTGTAAATTGTTTAATGGTGTAGTCACTATTTTTTTAATAAAAGACGGTTTTTTGTAAATAGAATTAATTGTTTGAAAGCTATATTAACTAGTATTTTAGGAATGCTTTATTCTAACATTCTGTTTTTTTTATGAAATAAGCTATAATCGCAACTTTCCGATTTTCCGAATACCTTCAATCTGTATTTTGCTATTATATCGTAAAAAAAGTTTGTTAAAAAATTGGGTAAAGCAGATACAATAGCGGCGAAAAATGGAAAAGGAAGTTTTAGTTGTTTTAAAATTAATGCTATGGCGTCGCTTTTTGTGTAAATGTTATCTTGGTAAAGTACAATGATGGAGTCGGTGTTTTTTAGGTCAACTTTTAATTGGTCCATCGTCTTTTTGGAGAACGAACTATTTAGCCTTGAAAAATAAATATTATTTTCTCGCTCGTTTTTGAGCACTTGTTTTACCCAGAAGTTGCAAAAGTTGCATTCTCCGTCAAAAAACACGATATATTTATTATTTATGTCCATTTATATCTCGTAAAAGTACAATTGTTATATCTAAAAGGATGTATTTTTGTCCTCTAATAATCATAGAATTTAAAATAGTCTACAATGAAGATAGAAGGAAAACATATTCTTATTACAGGGGGAAGCTTAGGTATTGGAAAAGAAACTGCTAAATATTTAGTCGATAAAGGAGCTACTGTTTTAATTACAGGACGATCTCAAGAAAGACTCGATGAAGCTCAAAAATATACTGGAGCTAAAACCATACTTTTTGATATTTCCGATTTAGACAATATGAATCAATCTGCTAAGGCTTGTTTAGATGTTTTAGGTGGAAGAGTTGATGCTCTTATAAATAATGCTGGAATAGGTTCTTTTGATAAGCTTGATGATATTACATTAGAGCAATTTCAAACTATTTTTAACACTAATGTTTTCGGTTTAGCTCTTTTAACTAAAGAGTTAATTCCTTCTATGAAAGCCCATAAGTCAGGATCCATTATTAATATTGGTTCTTCTGCTAGCGTTAAAGGTTTTAGTCATGGAAGTGTGTACTCTGCTTCGAAATTTGCAGTAAGATCACTTACTCAATGTTGGCAAGCTGAGTTAAGGCCTTTTAACATACGTGTTTGCCAGCTAAACCCTAGTGAAGTTACTACTGCTTTTTACAGCGAGGATAGATCAGAAAGAGTTGATGAAGACAATAAATTGTCTGCTCACGAAATTGCTCATTCTATTGTTTCAGTTTTGGAAATGGACGATAAAGGATTCATTACCGAACTAAATGTTTGGGCTACTAATCCTTTTTAGATTCTAGAGCTTTCTTTGCTGAATAGGCGGTGTCTAGTATGGTCTTACGTACATCTATTGGCTCCCAGTCTAAGGCTTCTTTTGTAAGGCTTATGTCTGTACTGATGCTTTTACCGACAAAAGGAATTACTCCTTTAACTTCTGAATCGAAGTTTGCTAAAAAGTATAGTAGCCAATTTGGAGCAGCTATCGTACTCACTTTTTTGAATCCTTCTTTTTTAAGAATTTTAGCTAATTCGATTATAGAATAAGCTTTGTCCGTTGTTACAATTAATCGCTTGTTGTTGGCTTCTACCTTTTCTATCGCCAGAATATGAGTAGTGGCAATATCTCTAACATCGGAAACTGCAATGGCTGTTTTAGGAAGAAATGGTATTTTACCTTCAATGAGCTTAGTGATCATGCTCATTGATTCTCCATTTAAATTGTTAGTAATAGTAGGGCCATAAACGGCTCCAGGATGGATGGTTGTTAATTCTATTTTATGTTGTCCTTTTTGGTTCGCAATAAATTTCCAAGCCTCTTTTTCTGATTTAGTTTTACTTTTAATGTATGGTGTTATTTCGTTCCAATCTAAGTCTGTCCAATTATTAGGATTTAGGGTTTTATTTTTTTGAGAATCTTCCCCTATCATAGCAACGATTGAGGATGTGAGAACTACTCTTTTTATTCCAGCTTTTTGAGCAAACGATAAAGCTCTTATAGTTCCCTCTATTGCTGGCCTAAGCATATCATTTTCATTTTTGGGCACTTTTATGAAGTATGGTGATGCTATATGGAAAACATAATCACATTCCTCCATGGCTTCTTTCCATCCGTAATCACTTAATAAGTCGAGTGTGCAGAATTCTAAATTCTCAATTGGGATATTGCTGTTTTTAAACCCACTAATAATTTCATCTTGTTTATTGGTGCTTCTAACGGAGCCTTTAACAGCATATCCTTTGTGGAGAAGTTGAGCAGCACAGTGCTGAGCAATAAAGCCAGACACGCCGG
>JABAYQ010000002.1:0-464 GCA_018608925.1 Cryomorphaceae bacterium
ATCATATCTTACGTATCTCAATTTTATACTCTTAAAATTGGAGACTTAATTTTCACAGGAACTCCCTCTGGAGTTGCTCAAGTAAAAAATGGAGACAAACTAGAAGGATTTATATCTCAACAAAAAATGTTTGAATTAAAAGTTAGATAAGTGGACAAGCAAATTCTTATTGAAGAATTATCTAGCATGAAAAATGCTGCAAGAGTACACAGAAATAAACTTTGTCTTTTAGTTTTAAAAAAACCCATCACTCATCCCCCATCTAGTTGATGTATCTTTTGAAATTAATAACAAACTATCTATACGTTCCGCTTGGGTTTTAGAATTTGTTGCTAAAAAATCTTTAGATACTATATACCCATATCTAAATCAAATAACATCAGAGATGAACAAACTAAAGTTCGATAGTTCAAAAAGACCTATTGCTAAAATTTGCGAAATCCTGTTGGATGATTACAACAATA
>JABAYQ010000002.1:474-2505 GCA_018608925.1 Cryomorphaceae bacterium
AAAAGGTTGCTGTCGAAGCATATTCTATGAATATACTTTACGTGTTAGGAAAGGAAGAAAGATGGATACACGATGAATTAAAACATATTCTGGTTAACAACATGGATAATAAAAGCTGTGGATATAAAGCTAGAGGGAAAAAAATACTTAAAATGATAAATGGTTAGTCAACCACTACTATCTTTTTTGTTAACACCAAATCACTAGACTCGACAGATAAAAGATAAGTTCCATTGTTTAAATAAGGGATACTTAATTGATATAACCCAATATTGTTATCTAATGACTTTTGATACAATAGCTTTCCTAAAAGGTCATAGAGCTTAACACTTGAGCTAGATGAATTAACAAATAAATAAGTAAATGTATCGTTCACCACAGGATTAGGATAAACTTCTAAAAAAGAACTTTCTACATCATCTAGCTTCAGAATAGCATTTGCTATTGAGAAGTTTGGAATTCCGTTACCAATATCGGAATTCGGATTATCTACTAAATGAGAACTCTCAACAATCGCAGCTATTATTTCTTGTGCCGATTTATCATAATTTGCTTGCCACAAACAAGCGGTCATTCCAGCAATTATAGGAGATGAAAAAGAAGTTCCATTGCTAGTATTTATAGAGTTATTCGGATTGTAAATAGTAGTGTTTCCTCCTTGAGCAGAAACAGTTGGCTTTAATCGACCATCCGCGCTAGGTCCTCTTGAAGTAAAAGAGGACACCTCTCTATTTTGATCAACAGAACCTACCGTAATAATACTATCGGCATCAGCTGGAGCAGAAATATAGTACCAAGAATTGTTACCAGAATTTCCTGCCGAATTACAAACAATCATCCCTTTTCTAGCTGCAAAGGTTGCTGCTTTAGAAATAGGAGTAGTAAATCCGTCTAAATCGGCATACGAATGATCCTGATAGCCTAAATCAAAAGTAGTATATCCTAATGATGAATTAATAATATCAACCCCTACACTATCGCAAAATTCTGCAGCAACAGTCCAGTAAAATTCTTCAATTAGATTTTCGGAAACAGAATTCTCTGTTCTTAACATCCAATAATTAGCTCTAGGTGACATTCCTATAAACTGATTATCTAAATCAGAAGCCATAGTCGACAAAACAGACATTCCGTGATAGTTATCCTCAAAGACAGACTCTTCTTGATCTACGAAGTCCCAAGTACCTAACACTTGATTGTTTTGAAAGAGGTGTTTCAGACCATCAATATAAATTGCATTTCGAAATCCGGCATCAAGTACCGCCACATCAATACCCTGACCCATATATCCTAATTTATGAAGTTCTTGGCCCTGAAGCATTTCTATCTGATTAAAGCCATCGCCATAATTATCCGATAACTCTTCAAATTTATTTTGAATTCTAGAACCACTTGAAATTGATAATGGAAAAAATCCAAAAGAATCTATTTTCTCTACAAAGGAAAAAGATAAAATATTAGAAATATTATTTTCAGAAGAAGAACAGATAACACCATTTAACCATTTACTATCGTAATCAATGCTGTATCCTTTCTCAGAAATGGAATCTTTATAATCAGAGAAAACAGGTAAATCAGAATAATGAATATCGATAGATTGTTTTTCCCTTCTTTGAATTGATTTGTCTGAAACTAAATCGGACAATTGAAAATCAGAAATTGTTTGAGTTCCTTTATCTTTAAAGGATATGAAAAACTTATACGAACCTAAATCTTGTGCTATAACAGATATCGGAAACAATATTAGGATTAGAAGCCTCATTTTTTAGCTATAAATCCGCCACCCAACAGATCGTTTCCTTCATAAAAAACAGCTGACTGCCCAGGAGCAATCCCTTGAACTTCTTTATGAAAGATAACTTCCAGTTCGTTATCAATATTTTTTAAAACAGACATTTCTCCGTTATGCTTATACCTCACTTTTGTGAGTGCTTCGAATCCGTCAGGAATGGAATCATATTTTATAAAATTCAGTCCTTTAACAAACATCTGTTGCTTCTTTAAGTCTTCCGGAGAACCAATAACAACTTC
>JABAYQ010000107.1 GCA_018608925.1 Cryomorphaceae bacterium
TTTAAGTTAAAAGAAATAGTTTGATCTGAAAAGATTTCTTTTTTTTCTTCAAAGTTTTCATAGCCAATAAAGCTAACTCTAAAAGTCCTAATACCTGTAGAGCTATTTAATTTGTAATGACCAAATTCGTTGCAGATGGTATAGCTTATTAGTTCTATTCCTTTTTCATCATATATTTCTACATTGGCAAACGCAAGAGGGTTGTTGTCCCCGTCTTTTATGGTACCATTTATTTCAATTTGCGACAAGGCCACTAATGGGGTGAATAGCAATATAAAGATTTTTATCATCTTTTACATCTGAATCACTTTAATACTGATGCTTCCTTCATTATCTTTATTGCGGTTTTCTTTTTTGTCGCGTATTTCATTAAACTTTTTTCTACTGACCTTTTTTCCTTTTGAAGGGACTTTAATTTTTATAGGATTGTCAGAAACCTCTACATCAGTAGCCTCAATAGCTAAGTATTCAGAATTTACTTTTATAATTAGCCCTGGCAGTCCGTTATATGTTTTTGGCCCAGCATTAATTGGCACCTCGTTGGTGAACCATGCCTCCAGGCCTGGCTCGAATGAGCTAGTTGCTTTTTTACATTTATAACCTGCGATCACCTGTGTTTCGCTGCTTATTTGCCAATTGAAGTCCGTCTCATCTTCATGTATTAAAAATGTTTTTGATAAGATGCTTGTTTGATTGGTGGTTTTTTTGTCTTTAAAATTTCGGTAGAAAATGTCTATTTGATCTATTATTGTAGTAGTGATATTATTGTTTACTATTTCTTCACTTTTAGTTTTTTGATAAATAGACTCTCCGTTAAGGCTATAAAGTTCATATTCTTTTCCTTGTGAAATCTTTCTAGCTTCATCTTCTATTGCTTTTTGAAGTATTGCTTCCATTGCAGGAGACAATCCGCTTTCTTCAAATTGCTTAGACATATCAATTTTAGATGTATCACTTAAATTTATTTTTTCGAGATAGCTCACTTTTAAAGTTTGAGCTTGACAAAAGGAAACGAGGATACATAGTAGTATCGTTAGATTTTTTTTCATGGCAATTTCATGGCAATTAGTTCGTTTAGTAAAAAGAATTATTTAAGTCTGTAACGTTTTCTTAATCGACTTATTGCTTATTTAAAATAAGAGCAGTTTTATTTTTCCCCACTAATTCTATAAGTTCTTTTTCGGGCGCTTCCATTACTTCTTTCACTGAGCCAAAATGACCAATTAACATTTCCACTGTTTTAGGGCCTATTCCACTAATCTTATCAAGCGAAGTGCCCAAGCTGGCTTTGCTTCTTCGATTTCTGTGGTGGTTTATTCCGAAACGGTGGGCTTCGTTTCTTAATTGCTGAATTATCTTTAAGCTTTCTGATCGTTTGTCTAAGTAAATAGGAATACTATCACCCGGGAAATAAATTTCTTCCAGTCTTTTTGCTATTCCTATTATGGCAATTGTATCGCTTAAGTTTAATTTGTCCAAGCTTTTTATCGCGGAGCTTAGCTGCCCTTTTCCGCCATCAATAACAATAAGCTGAGGTAATTCCGCGCCCTCGTTCAATAGCCTCGCATAGCGCCTGTAAACCACCTCTTCCATGGATGCAAAGTCGTCCGGGCCCACCACAGTTTTAATATTATAATGGCGGTATTCTTTTTTGCTAGGTTTTGCATTTCGGAACACTACGCAGGCTGCTACCGGATTAGTTCCCTGAATGTTGGAGTTGTCGAAACACTCAATATATCGAGGCTTTCGGCTAAGGTGCAGATCGTGTTGCATTTGCTCCAAAACTCTTGTATTATCGAGCTTAATTCTAAGATCTTCGTTCTTTTTTATTCTGTCTTTTTGTAAATACTTTGCATTACGGAAAGACAGGCTTACTAGCTTTTGTTTGTCTCCAATTTTAGGAACGCTAACTTTATAATTATGCCAATAGCTATCAATTTCAATGTTTACATACGCTTCTTTGGAGTCGCTATCAAATCGCTGCCTTAGTTCGGTAATTGCCATTATAAGAATCTCCTCATCGCTTTCTTCCAGCTTCTTTTTTAGTTCTAGACTTTGAGACTGAATTATAGAGCCATTAGCAACTTTCAAAAAATTGATGTAAGCATAATCCTTATCTGAAGCAATGGAATAGACATCTACATTGTTAATAGTAGGACTTACGATGGATGATTTGGATTGATAGTTTTCCAAAAGATCTATTTTGTCTTTTATTTCTTTAGCCTGTTCGAAATCTAGCTGTTCCGAAAAGGTTTTCATTACCCCTTTAAAATGTTGGATAACAGATCGTATATTTCCTTTTAATAGTTGCTTTATTTGCTGAATATCTTGTTCGTAATCTTGAGCTGACTGTAAGTCTACGCATGGAGCTTTACAATTGCCAATATGGAACTCGAGACAAACTTTAAACTTTTTCTGAGTTATGTTTTCTTCTGATAAATTTAGTTTGCATGTTCGAAGAGGGTATAGCTGACGAATAAAACTTAAAAGAGTATTAACTAATTGAGGATTGGTATATGGCCCAAAGTATTGAGAGCCATCCTTGATTAGTTTTCTGCTTGAAAAAACTCTTGAAAAGCGTTCGTTTTTAATGCAAATCCATGGATAGGTTTTGTCATCCTTTAAAAGAATATTATAGCGTGGTTGGTATTTTTTTATAAGGTTATTTTCCAGCAGCAAAGCATCTATTTCGGAATCAACTACTATAACCTCAATGCGAGCAATTTTTTTTACCAATACTTTGGTTTTACCATTTTCGTGGGTTTTCTGAAAATAGGATGAAACTCTTCTTTTTAGATTTTTCGCTTTACCTATATAAATGATTTTATCCGTGTTATCATAGTACTGATAAACGCCCGGTTCGGTGCTAAGGTTTTGAAGTTGTTGCTTTATTTCGAAGGATACTTCCATTAGGTCAAAAATACGGATTTATAAAAGTAAAAATCCTCCTATTTAAACTATAAATAAGGTCGCCAACTTTTAATCACTAGTTTTTTTATTTTTCTGTTGCTTGTGGTTTTTACTATCTTTACTATCCTTAAACACCCATAAATCAACTTTAAATGAATCAAAAACAAATCTTTTTTGAAAATGCATCAGGCTATAAATTAGCGGCAAAATTAGAAATGCCAGAAGAACCCGTATTGGGATATGCCCTTTTCGCCCACTGCTTTACTTGTAATAAAAACTTCCTTGCTGTTCGTAATATTGGCCGAGCTCTTAATAAAGCTGGAATTGCTGTTTTGCGTTTCGACTTTACCGGATTAGGGGAGAGTGAAGGTGCTTTCGAACAGACCAATTTTTCTTCTAATGTCCAAGATTTAGTTGCTGCCGCTCGATATTTGCAAGAACATCACCAAGCACCAAAAATTATTATAGGCCACTCCCTTGGCGGTACAGCTGTTGTTTTTGCAGCACAACAAATTTCTAGCATTAAGGCGATTGCTACTCTAGGAGCTCCTTCTAATCCTCAGCATGTTACCCACCTTTTAAAGTCCGGCATTAAAGAAATAGAACGGAATGGAGAAGCCGTTTTAAAGATAGGCGGACGTAAATTTAAGATTCAAAAGCAGTTTCTAGACGACTTGAACGAAAAGAATATGGAAGAAACCATTCGTGGATTGAAACTTCCTCTTTTAGTTTTACACTCTCCTCAAGATACCACGGTAGGAATTGAAAATGCAGCACAGATTTATCAAGCAGCTTGGCACCCAAAAAGTTTTATTTCGTTAGATGGGGCCGATCATTTGCTTAGCAACAAACGAGATTCGTTATACGCTGGCGATATGATTGCTCATTGGTCAGCACGCTATATCAACTAATTATAGCTATTAATTTTAATCCGAATCTTTAGAGATTCAATAACTTATACCCTCATGAAAGTACGTTCAGTTTTTATCTTTTTGTCTTTTTTAACTCTTTTTCTAACCGGACTTACTTGTCTTTTTTGGCAACCGGTACTTTGGAGCTTAGCCTTTACTTTGCCCATAATTTTATTGGGTTTTTACGATGTGACACAAAAGCGACAAACCATTCGTCGTAACTTTCCTATAATTGGACATTTCCGCTATATGCTAGAAGCCGTCCGCCCGGAAATTATGCAATACTTTGTTGAAACGGACACACAAGGGAGACCAATTAATCGAATGTTCCGAAGCCTTATTTACCAAAGAGCAAAGGATGTAAACGATACAGTTCCTTTCGGAACCCAAATGGACGTATACCGCTCTGGTTATGAATGGATGGATCATTCGATGTATGCTGTTGATGATAGTAAAATAGATGCAAAACCAAGAGTTGAGGTAGGCGGAAAGTATTGTACACAACCTTATTCTGCCAGTCTACTTAATGTGTCTGCAATGAGTTATGGATCCTTGAGTAAGAATGCTGTTTTAGCGTTAAATAAAGGAGCGAAAATGGGAGGCTTTGCCCAGAACACAGGCGAAGGATCTATTAGCCCTTATCATTTAGAGCCAAAAGGCGATCTTATTTGGCAAATAGGAACTGGCTATTTTGGCTGTAGAACTAAAGATGGTTCCTTCTGTGCTGATTCTTTTGCAAAAAGAGCAGCTTTAGATTCGGTTCGGATGATTGAAATTAAAGTCTCTCAAGGGGCAAAACCAGGCCATGGGGGAATTCTGCCTGCAGCAAAAAACACACCTGAAATAGCTGCTATTCGAGATGTAGAGCCACATGTCGACGTACACTCTCCTCCAAGTCACTCCGCATTTTCTAACCCTAAGGAATTGATCGAATTTATTTCTTTGTTACGTCAGCGCTCCAACGGAAAACCGATCGGATTTAAACTATGTATAGGTAAAAAACAAGAATTTATAGATATCTGTAAAGCCATGGTTGAAACTGGAATAACTCCAGACTTTATTACCATCGACGGCGGAGAAGGTGGAACCGGCGCTGCTCCGGTAGAATTTTCTAACTCATTAGGCGCACCACTTAGAGATGGTCTCTCTTTTGCCTACGACACTTTGGTTGGCTATGGTTTAAAAGACGAGATTAAGCTCATCGCTTCAGGAAAAATACTTACTGGTTTTCATATTGCTCGTGCCTTAGCATTGGGTGCCGATATGGTAAATTGTGCTCGAGCTATGATGATGGCTATCGGATGTATTCAGGCTCTAGAATGTAACACCAATAAATGTCCGGTTGGTGTAGCCACTCAAAACAAATCTCTCATGAGGGGCTTGGATGTAAATAACAAATCGGTTCGGGTAGCAAATTTTCATAGAAAAACCCTGAAGAGTTTTACGGAGTTGATTGCGGCATCGGGCTTAAGAACTCCAGAAGAGCTCAATCGTAAACACATCAACAGACGCATTGGAATAAACCTTATTAAAAAGTACGATGAAATTTTCCCATATACGGAAAAAGAGTCTCTACTTTTAAATAATTTCTATCATGAAAGCAGAAACTAATAATAGCAATAAACCCTCCTTGTTAAATTATAATAAGGAGGGTTTATTTTACTCTGTATTTATTAATTGAATAGAATCTACCGATCGAATAACAAACTCATAATCGCCATTAAACCCTTGGCTATAATATCCTATTAAAGTGCTTTTTTGGCCGTTATTTAGTGAATATTCTACTTTCCCTTCATTGTATTCCCCCATACTTTTTAAGAAATGCTTTTCTTTATCATTAGCTTTTACTATAAAAAAAGAGGAGTCTACTTCATCTGTGTAATACCAAACATATAAACTAACCTTTACAGAATCACCTGTATCGTTTTTAGTATTTAGCTCAAGACCCTTATAGAAAAGCGAAGATTTAGTACAAGCAAACAAGCTGCAAATAATGGTTATTAAAAGGATGTTTTTCATGGAATAATTAGTCATTAATTTTCAATTTCACTTCTAATTACTATAAGCTGGGTAGAGTCTTCCGAGTGAATAATAAGTTCGTATTCTCCATTGATGGAGCTTATAACGTAGCCTTCAATATATTTTTTTTCTCCATCGTTAATAGAGTATAAAATAGAACCTTCGCCATAGGACTCTTCGGGATTTATTCATAAAAATTCTGCTTTTTCGTTAGCATTAAAATAAATAAACATGGAATCTTTTTGGGTGTTGCGCTCCAGAAAAACACCAACCTTTTTTGAGAATTCTGTTTTATTTTCTACGCTTAGCTCTAGTTGCTTCTTCTTAAGATATAAGCTTTCATCACAAGAAAAAAGACTGAATAACATAATGATTGTAAAAAGTGATTTTTTTATCTGTTTCATTTCGTTAATTATTAAAATAAACTAGTCTATAATCACTTACTGCGTCAACGCTTTTAACAAGTTTCACATCGTGTTGTATTGTAGGTGATTTGGAGATTAGCTCTTCCAAACTCATATAACTTCCTTTTGGGTATGTGGTTTGAGCAAATGAGCTTACAGAAACAAATAATAGCATTAAATTAATAAGTGTTTTCATTTTAAGTGTATTTTTTTTTGTGACTACTTCAAAATTTAAGTCGTTTTTCGGATTGTTCCGACTTTAATATTGGGCACTCGAAAAGATAAAAGGAGGGTAAAAACAAGCTGGCGATCGCCAGCTTGTTTTGTAAATGTAAGAATTAATAACTAACAACGACCGTTTTTTTTTGCGCGATAGTTGGCCCACTTGGGCTTATGGCTTGAAACAAAACAATGTACCTTCCTGTTTGTACTGCTTGTCCGTTTTGGTTTAATCCATCCCAATAAAAAGTATTTTTTGTGCCTAAAAAAACATTGTTTACTAATTCGTTTATTAGTCTTCCTTGGGAATCAAAAATTAGTATGTTGCCATTATAACCTTGCTCTATTTGATCAATATCAATTTGTAAAATATCGTCCACTCCATCATTGTTTGGGCTTATCAGATTAGGAGTCAACACGATTTTATCTATGCTATAATTTTGTTGTGTTTTTTGAGAATTTTCAAGTGTAGGAGTGCTAAACCCTGCTCCTTCGCTTGCCGAATGCCAATTGTCGTTTCTTTGGCTTTCTAGCTCGCTATCAATTCTTTCTAAAGAGACACCGTCTAGCGAGTTTAAATAAGGAAAATGCATGTCTTCATGGTAATTAAACGCATCAATAATAATAGAGTCTGCCATTAAAACAACGGTTCCGTCTTGGTTGTTGAAGGCCGGCATACTTTCCAGCTCAAAAACTTTTTCATTTAGCGCCTCAGAGTGGTAAAACAATAGGTCGGAAACGGAACTAGTAAGCACTATAATTTCATTAGGACTCATTAAATAAAAACCCGTATTTATTGGTTTGAAGTTACCTGGCCTACCACTATAGTAATTGCCAAGCATTAAGTTTTTAATGTTAAGTGTTTTGGCACTTCTATTATATATTTCTACGAAATCATTGTCTCCATCAATTGGGTTAAATAATACTTCGTTAATCACAATATCATTTAGTTGTGGAGTAGCGAAAGTGTCCACAAAAGAGGTTCCGCTTACACTAATGTTGTCGAAGAAAAACTTTTGAGCTCGAGTAGAGGTATAGGTACAGCTTATAGCAAATGTTTCAGACATATTAAACGAATTATCAAACGTGTATCCTTGTGATACCCATTCCTGATTTTTGTTTTTTGCCCATAGTTGCCAATTCCCAACACTATCTCGTTCTATTTTTATGCTCACATTTATACTGTCGAAGTCAAGAAAATCATTTATTCCATCTATAATTTTAGAACTTTGATTGTTGTTTGATTTATACAAACAAACCTCATCGTCTGCACCCCCCAGACGTACAAAGTAACCGTTTTCGTAATTGTCTGTACTCAAATGTATCTGACAATAATTGCTACTCGACGGATTGAAATCCATTTGTATGTCCATTTCCCATTTTCCGTTTAGAATAGCATTGCTTTGGCGGTAAATAAATGAAGTGCCACTTTGGTATGGCCCGTACAGTTGTAGTTGCTTTAAGCTGTCTACTCTAAAGTCGGCAGTGTCACCTGACCAATCGTCTAATTGGGATTGAGAGAAGTCGTTGCTCCACTGAGCGAATAGCCAAGATGGAATCACGATAATTAGTAGTAATATTTGTTTCATGGTCTTGTAAAGTTATAATTTATCTTACATAAATCAAATAATCCGTATTTTTGAGGTTACAAAAACTTAAGGAAAATGAAAGTTGCAGTAATTGGTTCTACCGGAATGGTAGGAAAAGTCATGTTAGAAGTATTACAGGAGAGGCGTTTTCCTGTAAGTCAGCTTATTCCCGTATCCTCTAGTAAGTCAGTTGGTAAACAGGTTTTGTTTAATGGCAAAGAAATTACAATTGTATCAATGGAAGATGCTTTAGCGTCTAAGCCTGATATAGCATTGTTTTCTGCAGGTGGAGATGTTTCTTTAGAGTGGGCTCCTAAGTTTGCTGAAGCAGGTACTAAAGTGATTGACAACTCCTCAGCTTGGCGAATGAACAAAGCACTAATCGTCCCAGAAATTAATGGGTCTTCTTTAACCAATGAAGATGTGATTATAGCCAATCCGAATTGCTCAACTATTCAGCTGGTAATGGCATTAAAACCATTACATGATCAGTATAAAATAAACCGAATTGTAGTTTCTACTTATCAGTCCATAACAGGAACAGGAGTTAAGGCTGTTCAGCAATTACAAAACGAAATTAATCAAGAAAAAGGCGAAATGGCTTATCCATACCCTATTCATGAAAACGCATTGCCGCATTGCGATGTTTTTGAAGAAAACGGATATACAAAAGAAGAAATGAAATTGGTAAAAGAGACCAAAAAAATTCTTGGCGATAACAGCCTAAATATCACAGCAACTGCTGTTAGAGTTCCGGTAAAAGGCGGCCATTCTGAAAGCGTTAATGTTTCTTTTGCAAACGACTTTGAATTAACAAATGTCAGAAAGTTGCTTAACGATATGCCTGGTGTTATCGTTCAGGACAACCCAGATGTAAATACCTATCCGATGCCAATTTACGCACACGGAAAAGACGACGTATTTGTAGGAAGAATACGAAGAGATTTTTCTCAACCTAAAACACTTAACATGTGGGTAGTGGCTGATAACTTGCGAAAAGGAGCAGCAACAAACGCTGTTCAAATCGCCCAGTACCTAAAATCCAATCAACTAATATGATTATTAGTCATAAACACAAATATGTTTTTGTAGGACTTCCCTTAGCAGCATCTACTGCTATTTCTAAGGAGCTTTGTCAAATGTATGACGGCAAACCAATACTTTCCAAGCATGCTATCTACCAAGACTTCTTAAAGGTAGCGACTAAAGAAGAAAAAAAATATAAAGTAATAGCCTGCTCTAGAAACCCTTTAGATATTTCGGTAAGTCAATATACCAAGATGATGAATAATGCCAATGGTAATTATTCTAATGGAAGTTTGCTAAGAAAAAATGGTGGTCATATTAAACAATCGGAGTTCGAGTTAGCCCAGTATTTTTGGAAAAAAAAGGGTAGTTATGACGATTTTTTAAAGGAATTTTATAAAGTTCCTTTCGATAATTTTTTGAGTGTGACAGCTTCTTATTGTCAATATGTAATGCGTTTTGATCAGTTGCAAGAAGATTTTGAAAAAGCTCTTTTAAGTTGCGATATTGAACCCAAAAGACCTTTGCCAATAGTTAACAAAACAGAAAAAAAAGGTTCCTACGAAGATTTTTTTAATTCTAGTAATCAGAAGCGAGCATTGCAAGTTTTTGGCCCGTATATGCTAAGACATAACATTCAATTTCCTACTGTTTGGAAACAACCTAAAGTGAGTGCTTGGAGTAAATTTTTGTTTTCTATTTTAGCTAATGTCAGGAAATTTTATTGGCTCAACAAAAGTTATAGAGATACTATTCCTCAGAAAGTATACAAAGAATTGCAAGAAAAGTACAGCTAGATTTTAGTTGAAAAACTTGCGGTGAAAAATAAGAAGATTAATAACTCCTACGCTAATTGCGGCATCGGCTACATTAAATACTGGTCGGAAAAAGATGAAATAATCTCCTCCCTTGAAAGGAATCCAGCTTGGTAAAATTCCTTTGAAAAGAGGAAAGTAAAACATATCGACTACTTTTCCTTGCAAAATCCCAGAATACCCACCTTCAAAAACGCTAGCTATTTGGCCGTAACTTTCGGAGAAAATTAGTCCGTAAAAAGCGCTGTCTATCATGTTTCCTATGGCTCCAGCAAGTATAAGAGCGATACTAAAAACAATTCCTTTTTTAGTGTTTAACTTAACTAGCTGAGTAAGATAAAAGCCAATAGCGGCTATAGCGATTATTCTAAAAATACTAAGAATGTATTTGCCAATGTTTCCACCAAACTCCATTCCAAAGGCCATCCCTTTGTTTTCGGTAAAGTGTATTATAAACCAGTCGAAAAAAGCTATTTCCTGCCCTAACATCATATTAGTTTTAATCCAAACCTTTAAAGCTTGATCAATAACTAACACTAATATAATAAGAAGAATAGGTTTTCTCACAGAATAAATTATTGACCTCTTTTAGCTTCTATACTCAAAGTTGCGTGAGGAACTAATCTTAGTCTTTCTTTCTGAATAAGTTTACCTGTAACTCTACAGATGCCATAGGTTTTGTTTTCGATTCTTTCTAAGGCATTTTTAAGGTTGTGAATAAACTTTTCTTGACGTAGTGCAAGTTGAGTGTTTTCTTCTTTAGACAAGGTCTCAGAACCTTCCTCGAAGCCTTTAAAGGTAGGCGAGGTGTCGTCTGTTCCATTGTTGGAGTCGTTCATATATGCACTTTTGATAAGCTCTAAATCGTGTTCCGCTTTTTCAATTTTGTTTACAATAATTTCACGGAATTCTACGAGTTCGTTATCGGAAAATCTTGTTTTAATATCGGCCATTTTTTAACTTTTTATAATTTCTATTTGAGTTGTAATATTATCTACTAGCTCAATAACTTCTTTGTCTTCTTTAATTTCATTGACGATACGTATATCATCACAAAGGGTTTCGGAACAAATATAATTTAAATTATCTCTAACTGCCGATTCAAGAATATCTTGAGCCCAAAGCGTTGCTTTTATTCGGTCAGTTACTTCCAATCCTTGGTCTTTTCTAATGTTTTGGATTCTGTTTATCACTTCTCTTGCCAATCCTTCTTTACGTAAGTCATCGTTCAAGCTAATGTCTAGTGCAACCGTATTTCCGTTCAATGTTGTAACTGCCCATCCCGGAATATCTTCGGTAGATATCTCTACATCCGAAAGTTCAATTTTTAATTTTTGTTCTCCGATTTGTAGTTCAACAAATCCATTATTTTCTATTTTCTGGATATCCGAGCTTTGGAATTGTAGTATAGCTCCCGAAATAGATTTCATATCCTTCCCGTATTTAGGGCCTAAGGTTTTGAAGTTAGGCTTGATTTTCTTAACCAATACGCCAGAATCAGCATCCATGAAATCCAATTCTTTTACGTTTACCTCCGCTAAAACTAAAGCAGAAATAGCATCTACATTTGCTCTAAACTCTGGATTTAAAACAGGAACCATCATTTTTTGTAGTGGCTGCCTAACCCTTAAGTTTTCTTTTTTACGTAAAGAGAAAACCATAGATGTTAGATCTTGAGCTAGGCTCATTCGTTCTTCTAGTTCTTTGTTAATCATTTCCTTGTTTACATCAGGAAAATCACAAAGGTGAACTGACTCTACTGCGTATTTATTGCACACAGAGTTTAAATCATTAAACAATTGATCCATAAAAAACGGAGCAATAGGTGAGCCTATAATGGATATGGTGTTTAAACAATTATATAAGGTTTGATAAGCAGAAATTTTATCTGCTTGATACTCCCCTTTCCAGAAACGCCTTCTACATAGTCTAACATACCAATTACTCAAGTTGTTGTTTACAAACAGTTGTATTGCTCTAGCAGCCTTGGTAGGCTCGTATTGTTCGTAGCAATGGTTTGTCTCTTCAACTAGTGTATTTAATTCTGAAAGTATCCATCTGTCTATTTCAGGCCTTTCTTCTAATACAATATCATCCTCTTTATATGCGAATCCGTCAATATTAGCGTACAAAGCAAAGAAAGCGTATGTGTTGTATAGTGTTCCGAAAAACTTTCTTTTCACCTCATCTAGACCTTCAAGGTCAAACTTTAGATTGTCCCATGGTTGAGCGTTGCTAATCATGTACCATCTTGTAGCATCGGCACCATATTTAGAAAGTGTTTCGAAAGGATCTGCAGCATTGCCCAGTCTTTTAGACATTTTATTGCCCTGCTTATCTAGCACAAGGCCGTTAGAAACTACATTTTTAAAAGCTACTTTTTCGAATAAAATAGAAGAAATAGCATGAAGGGTAAAGAACCATCCTCTTGTTTGATCAACGCCTTCAGCAATAAAATCGGCTGGGAATGAAGTTTCGAAAACTTCTTTATTTTCAAATGGATAATGAAGCTGAGCATAAGGCATTGAGCCTGAATCGAACCAAACATCAATTAAATCGAGTTCTCTTTTCATAGGCTCCCCATTGCTTGAGCAAAGGATAATACTATCTACGTAAGGACGGTGTAGGTCGAAAGATTCGTAATTCTCTTTAGACATATTCCCAACTTCAAACTTCGCTAAAGGATTGTTATCCATAAAACCAGCCTTAACTGATTTTTCTATTTCCATTTTTAACTCTTCCACAGAGCCTATGCAAATCTGTTCTCCCTCTTCTCCTTCTGTTTTCCAGATAGGCAAAGGAATTCCCCAAAATCGAGAACGAGAAAGATTCCAGTCTACTAAATTTTCTAGCCAATTTCCAAAACGACCTTCTCCTGTAGAAGCAGGTTTCCAGTTTATGGTTTTATTGAGCTCTACCATTTTTTGTTTGGCAGCTGTTGTTTTTACAAACCAACTTTCTAGCGGGTAATATAAAATTGGTTTATCTGTTCTCCAACAATGTGGATAGGAGTGTTCGTATTTTTCTGCTTTAAAGCATTTATTTTCTTCCTTGAGCTTAATTACTATTTGTATGTCTGCTGATTTTTCGGGCATGTCTTCATCCGAATAAAATTCGTTCTTGACATACATGCCTGCAAAGTCGCTAACCTCTTCTACAAATCTTCCTTGGGTATCAACTAAGGTAAGAGAGCCAATTCCATTTTGTTTAGCAACTAAACTATCGTCCGCTCCAAAACTTGGGGCTAAATGAACAATTCCTGTTCCGTCTTCGGTGGTAACAAAATCGCCAAGTAGAACCTTGAAAGCATCACCATCTTCAGGCTGAGCATATGGCAAAAGCTGGTGATATTTTAATCCTTCTAGCTTTGCACCTTCAATTTCCTGAGTAATTTGGAAAGGAATAGCTTTGTCTCCTGGCTTGTAATCTTCAAGATTTAATTCTTTGTTTTTATCAAGGAAATACTTGTTAAATAACGGCTTTGCAACTACCACAGAAATGGCTTGGTGGGTATATTGATTAAACGTATTTACTACCAAGTAACTTATTTTTTTACCAACTGCCAATGCAGTATTAGAAGGCAAAGTCCATGGAGTAGTTGTCCATGCTAAAAAGTAAAGATCAGCATGTGTATTTTCAAATAAGAAAGAAGAATTTTCATCTTTTACGGCTTGAAATTGTGCTATTGCAGAAAGGTCTTTTACGTCTTTATAACAGCCTGGCTGATTCAGTTCGTGAGAACTTAATCCCGTACCCGCTTTAGGAGAATAAGGCTGAATGGTATGGCCTTTATAAAGCATATCTTTTTTGTTCATCTGGCTCAATAGCCACCAAACACTCTCAATATATTTGTTGTCGTAGGTAAGATATGGGTCGCTCATGTCTACCCAGTAGCCCATTTTATTGGTTAGATCTTCCCATACGTTTTTAAATTTCATGACATTTTCGCGACACTTCAGATTGTAATCTTCAATAGAAATGTTTTTGCCTATGTCTTCTTTTGTTATTCCAAGTTCTTTTTCAACCCCAAGCTCTACAGGAAGTCCGTGAGTATCCCAACCTGCTTTTCTGTTTACTTTAAACCCTTGTAGCGTTTTGTATCTACAAAAAATATCTTTTATAGTGCGACCCATTACGTGATGAATGCCTGGTAAACCATTAGCCGAAGGTGGTCCCTCATAAAAAGTAAAGGATGGGTTTCCCTCTCTAGTATCTACACTTTTTTCGAAGGTAGAATTTTTGGTCCATTTATCTAAAATTTCTTCATTTATTTTAGCTAAATCTAGTTGACTATATTCTTTATATTTATTCATTAGTCTATGGTTGCAATTACCTTTAATTCGATAGCAATTGGTGTCGGTAAACAGTTAATTTCTAAAGTTGTTCTGCATGGTTGATTGTCTGCAAAATACTCCGCATATATTTTGTTGTATGTCTTAAAATCGTCTTTCATATTAGTAAGGAAAACAGTAACATCAATTACTTTATCCCAAGAAGACCCAGATTCTTCTACTATTGTTCTAACATTGTTAAAGACAGATCGGCATTGAGTAGCAATATCATAAGACTCTATGTCTCCATTTTCATCTAGCTCTACACCCGGAATTTTTTTAGTACCCCTTTCTCTAGGGCCTACACCTGATAAAAACAAAAGATTTCCATGTTGTCTTGCATGAGGATACGATCCTACTGGTTCTGGGGCCTTATTTGATTCAAATTTTTTGCTGCTCATTTATCACTAATTTTTAAAAGTCAAATGTAATAATCGCTTGTCATAAACACAATCTAATTTTATTAATAGAATCAAAAACGAATTTGCGCTTATTTATGATTAAGCGGCGATTAAAAATAATAAATACTTAAATTTGTTCCCTTCTAAATTCGATGGTGTTGCAACAAAAAACTCTTTATTACAAAAAATACATAAAAAAAGGATGTGATCAATGGGTTACCTTTGTACACGGTGCTGGCGGAAGCAGTGCTGTTTGGCATAAGCAACTAAAATATTTTAAAGAACACTTTAACCTGCTTTTTGTTGACCTGAGAGGACACGGAAAATCGAATGATTTATTGCTACCTTCTAACTATAATTTAAATATTGCAACCCAAGAAATTGTAGACGTTTTAAATCAACTAAAAATTAAGTCATCTTTTTTTGTCGGAGTTTCTTTGGGAACAATATTGGCGGCTAAAATTGCTAAAGATTTTCCCGAAAAAGTAAAAAAGATGGTATTGTGTGGAGCTATTACAAAGCTTACTTTCAGAACTAATTTTTTATTACAAACGGCAGCATTTATTAAAGGGTTTACCCCTCCAATTTTATTGTACCAATTGTTCGCCTACATCATAATGCCTAAAACAAACCATAAAGAATCTCGTTTGCTTTTTATAGCTGAAGCACGTAAGATTAAATACTCAGTATTTAAAAAATGGTTGAGTCTTTTGCCAGAACTTAAAAAGGCAATCAATGATTTTTCTGAATTAAAAATTTCTAAGCCAACACTATTTATCAGCGGAGAACAGGATTATTTGTTTGTAAATCACATAAAATCTTTTGTAGATACAAGAGCTAACTGTGATCTATTTAAAATTCCAAATTCTGGACATGTTGCTAATAATGATTCCCCTAAAATTTTTAATAAAGTCTCAATAAATTTTTTAATCGAGTAGTTTTTGTAAAACTTCTGATTCTTGAACTCCTGTTGCGCTCCAGCTTTCTTTTTGATTTTTATAGACGAAAAAAGTAGGGATGCTTTTTACTTGGAACCGCTTTGCTAAAGCATCGTTTTTATCCATGTCAATTTTTATAAAGGCCACTTCCGGATTAGCTTCTTTCAGTTTCGCAATTACCGGATCCATTTTTCGACAAGGAGCACACCATTTCGTTTGAAAAGAAATAAATGTAGTTTGATTTTGAGCAATAATATTATTTAAACTGTCTTGGCTTACTTCCAAATTCGTATTGCCATTATTTATATCCGCTGGAGTTAATTCAAATCCATTTTCTTTCCAGGCTCTTATTCCTCCTTCTACATTGTAGACTTTAAATTGTCCCATTTGAGCCAATAACTTAGCTGCTTTTTTGCTTCTTCCTCCGCTTTGGCAATAGACAAAAACTTCTTTTTCTTTCTGAATTAAAGACAGAGAATTTTCAAAACTAGAGCTATAAAAATCCAAGGAACTAGCACCCTCAATTTGTCCTTGACTTATTTCTTCTTCGGTTCTGACATCTAAAATAATAGCATTTTCGGTTTTAGAGTTTTTAAATTCTAAAACACTAATATTTTGTGTCTCTTGTTTTTTCTGACTACAAGAAATTATAGATATGCTTGCAAATAATAGAATTAAAATATTTTTCATTTGAACAGATAGTTAGAAGTGTAAAGGTGCAATTTTTTAACGACCACGTCTAATGAATTCTATTTTCGCGCTAAATATTTTGGACATTTGTTTGCCCTGTAGCTTTGCTTTTTCAGCAATTTCTCCCTCAAACGAAGAGTCGAGAGTTTCATAAAACAAGCTTAACCATCTTTTAAAATGAATCTCGCTTATGCCAAGGTTAGCGTGTGCTAAAAATGGATTTCCACTGTAGGTATATTCTTCAAGTAGAATAGATTGCCAAAATCGATACATTTTTTCTAAATGCTCCGGCCATTTGTCGACTATAATTTTATTAAAAATTGGAGAAAGTAATTCGTCTTTTCTAACACTATCATAAAAGCCATTGACTAGTAACTTAATGTCTTCTAAGTTTTCTATTTCTTTTTTCATACACCTAAATTAACCACAACAATTATTAATATGTTCGCTAGCACTCCAACATAAAATATGCCTAAGCACCACTTGGCCGGACTTTGGGCTATAAGGGCGCTATTTGTAGCCATTGTTAATATAGAACATATTGATAATAGGATTAGATTTTGTGGTTTTAGACTGCACATTGCAGCGATGGAGCCTAAGCAGCTTTGAAATACTATCATAACAGACATTGCTCCAAATCGGTATTGCTCAAATAAAATTAATTGCTCTTGATACGCCATTATTAGGCTAGAATTTGATGTTCGTTTTTTCATGATTTAAATTTAAGAATATGGTTGTGTAAACAAGGACTAAATCCTTATTGTTGATCTAGGAAAGAAGTGATT
>JABAYQ010000056.1 GCA_018608925.1 Cryomorphaceae bacterium
CCATCACTATCATAACCATTAAATCCATTAACCATCATTAACTGATAATTAACAGAATAGTCAGGAAGGCGACCGCTAACACCCGCACCAATTTCTCTCCATGTTGTAGGAACAATGTATTTATCAACACTCGTTCTTTCTACACCGTTAAAAGTGTTAGGCTCGTGGTAAAGATTTTGAATCCCCATAGGAATCAACATCAAACCTGACTGGAAACTAATGTTGTCATTTATTTTGTAATCTAAGAAAGCTTGTTCTACATATAATTCTACAACATGCTCGTACTCCACTTCTGAAACAAAAGTTACTCTGTCGTTAAATTTATATCCAAGAAAACTAACAAGTCTATGTACATCTAACTTTGCGTTAGACTCTCTATTGTTATCCTCGTTTAAATAAAAATTACCATGAACCTCGCCATAGCCACCTAATATTAATCCTTTATTACCACCTAATATTTTTTCTGTAGTACTTTGCTGAGCAAAAGCTACATTAAGCGTGCATAAAAGACTAAATAAAATAAAATAATACTTCATAATTATGATTTTAATTTATTTGTTAAAGTTAAATAATGCGCAAATATAAAGTTTATTTTTATTTAGACTTAATATAAATAGTAATTTTTAAAATATTTTTTATTGCATTTATGTGTACCTTTATGAAATGAAAAAAATACTCTTTATAGCAATACTTTTTTCCTCTTGTACTAGCACTAATATATTATTGAACGCTAGTTCTCAAGAGTGGACAGGAGGACTGAAAGGATCTGGAAGCGGAACCAATTATAAATTTATTTTGATTGCTCCCGAATCTGACAATGCATTCTCAGTAAATGACATTTGCGTGGACGGTAAATTATATAATGGCGTTATTTACCAGAAAAATTTCAGCAAAGGAGACACCCTATTAATATCTTCAAGAAAAACAACAGAAAGCTGTAATCAAGAAAATGTAATAAGTTATTTTCTAAATGAGGAAAAGCAATATTTAAAAATTGAATCTATTGAGAGATTACCTAAATTATTATATCAATAAAAACATATAAACTTTTATTATATTTTATATTTGCTAGAATGAAAGGAAAGAAGACAATTTTGATGATTTTAGACGGCTGGGGACATGGTGATCATTCTAAATCGGACGCAATATTTAATGCCAAAACACCATTTATAGACTCTCTATACAAAGATGCTCTTAGCTCGGAATTACTCACTCACGGAGAACACGTGGGCTTACCAGACCGGCAAATGGGAAACTCTGAAGTCGGTCATTTAAATATTGGGGCAGGAAGGGTTGTTTTTCAAGACTTAGCTAAAATAAATAATGCTGTTAAAAACGACGAAATAGGAGTAAATGAACAACTACTAGCCTCATTTCGTTATTGTTTAGACAATAACAAACCCCTTCATTTAATGGGATTGGTTTCTGACGGAGGAATTCATTCTCACAACAAACACCTTTACGAGATTTGCCGACTGGCTAAGCAACATCAGCTAAAAGAAGTCTATATTCATGCTTTTACCGATGGAAGAGACACAGACCCAAAGAGCGCAATAAAATTTATTGAAGAATTACAATCCAATCTTTACGGAGCAAAAATTGCCAGCCTATGTGGTCGCTATTACTCAATGGATCGAGATAATAGATGGGAAAGAATTAAACTAGCTTATGATCTTTTGGTAAATGGTAAAGGTCAAAAAAGTAATAATATATTGGAAAGCATTCTATCGTCATACCAAGAAGGAATAACCGACGAATTTATTAAACCATTGGTTTGTATAGACCAAGAAGAAAGGCCGATTGCAACTATTGGAAATGGAGATGGGCTTATTTGTTTTAATTTCAGAACAGATAGATGTAGGGAGATTTCGAGCGTATTAACCCAACAAAGCATGGAAGAGTTTGGAATGTCTAAGCTAGATATTCATTACACTACCATGACCGAATATGACAAAACATTCGAAAACGTTAACGTTCTATTTAAAAAAGATAACTTAAAAAACACTCTAGGGGAAGTTATTGCCGACAACAACCTTCACCAAATAAGAATTGCTGAAACCGAAAAGTATCCTCATGTCACCTTTTTCTTTTCTGGAGGTCGAGAACTGGTTTTCGATAAGGAAAAAAGGTTAATGGCCCCATCGCCAAAAGTTGCTACATATGATTTAATGCCCGAAATGAGTGCTCAAGAAATAGTAGATAAAATCACTCCAGAAATTAATAAGCAGGAAGTAGATTTTGTTTGTCTCAACTTTGCCAACCCAGACATGGTTGGCCATACAGGCAACTATGATGCCATCAAAAAAGCGGTAGAAATTGTAGATGAATGCGCCAAAGATGTAGTGGAAGCAGGGATTAAAAACGACTACGCATTTGTAATAATTGCAGACCATGGAAACGCAGACTTTGCTTTAAACCAAAACGGAAGTCCTAATACTGCTCATACCACAAACCCAGTACCTTGTTTTATTTTAAACACAGACTATAAAAATTTAGAAAACGGAAAGTTAGGAGACATAGCTCCTACTATTTTAAAAATAATGGAGGTGGAAATCCCATCTCAAATGACAGGAAAAATTCTAGTAAAATAATTATATGGAACACATTAAAAATTACATTGACCAAAACAAGAACAGATTCTTAGACGAACTAATTGATCTATTAAAAATTCCATCTATTAGCGCTGACCCTGCATATGCTAAAGACGTTTTAAACTGTGCCGAGCAAGTAAAGACTAGTCTTATAGAAGCAGGAGCTGATAATGTAGAAATTTGTGAAACTCCAGGATACCCAATTGTATACGGAGAAAAAATCATAGACAAAAATAAACCAACCGTATTGGTTTATGGTCATTATGATGTGCAGCCAGCTGACCCTCTAGAATTATGGGATAGTGGCCCGTTTGAGCCAATAATTAAGAAAACAGACATTCACCCACAAGGAGCTATTTTTGCCAGAGGTGCTTGCGACGACAAAGGCCAGATGTATATGCACGTCAAAGCTTTCGAATTGATGATGAAAACCAATAGTCTAGATTGTAATGTAAAATTTATGATTGAAGGAGAGGAAGAAGTGGGGTCTAACAATTTAGAAGAATTTGTGAAAAACAATAAAGAGAAACTAACTTGCGATGCCATTCTTATTTCTGACACAGGTATTATTGCAAACGACACTCCTTCAATCACTACAGGCCTCAAAGGACTTAGTTATATGGAAGTAGAAGTTACTGGCCCTAACCGTGACTTACATTCCGGACTTTATGGAGGAGCTGTAGCAAATCCTATCAATATATTATGTGAAATGATTGCTTCATTAAAAAATGAAGATAACCGAATTACTATCGATGGCTTTTACGACAATGTGTTAGACTTATCCAATGAAGAAAGAGAAGATATTGCTCGTGCGCCATTTTCTTTAGATAAATATAAAGCTGCTCTAGATTTAAGCGATGTACATGGTGAAAAAGGATATACTACCATGGAACGAACAGGAATACGGCCAACTCTTGATGTAAACGGCATTTGGGGTGGATACATTGGTGAAGGAGCTAAAACTGTAATTGCCTCAAAGGCATACGCCAAAATTTCTATGCGATTAGTGCCAAACCAATCGGATGAAGAAATAACAAGAAAGTTCACAGAACACTTCCAGAAAATTGCTCCAAAAAGTGTGTCGGTTAAAATAATGCCACACCATGGAGGAGAGCCTTATCAGTCCCCTACCGATATCAACGCTTATAAAGCTGCTAGCATGGCAATGGAAACTACCTACGGCAAAAAACCTGTGCCAGTTAAAAGCGGAGGTAGTATACCGATAGTTGCATTGTTCGAAAAAGAACTAAACGTAAAGTCTATTTTAATGGGATTTGGACTAGATAGCGATGCTATCCATTCACCAAACGAGCATTACGGAATTTTCAATTACTTAAAAGGAATTGAAACTATTCCACATTTTTATGCTAACTTTAACAAGTTATATGAAGGTAAAGCTTAATTTTTTATGTTTATTTTTTACTCTATTTGTTGTTTCATCTTGTAATAATGATAGAGATGCTGTTTTAGTAGAGGGTAATATTGCTCCTCCTGACCCAACAATAGAAATGGTTGTTGTGGAAGGCTACATAAATAAATTATACATCAGTTTATTAGGAAGAGAACCCTCTGTAAACGAGTTTAATATTGCAATTGATTTACTAGGGGAGCAACTTGTCGAGCAAGATCGCATATTATTAGTGAGTCAGATTCAGGAAGACCCTAATTATTACAAAAATCAGCTTGATATTTTTCGACAAGATTACCTCAACGGAATTGATACTTCCCTAATAAGAAAAGACTTTGTTGAACCTTATGAGTATGCTTTAGAAAACGAGGAAAACCCTATCATTTATGAGGAAATTGAAAAGGAATTAAACTCTTTGTATTTATTATACAACATCGATTTAGACCTTATTTTAAACAATATCGATGTAACGGAGGTTCTACGAAGAATAGTAGACAATCCGGTATATGATGAAATAAATATGGGAGTAGAAAACTACATTGTTTCTATGAGTCAAAACTTTCTGCACCGCTACCCTACTAATTCTGAATTAGAGAGTGCAACTTTAATGATTGAAGGAGAACAGTCTTATTGTTTTGGAGGTAATGGCGATAGTAAATCGGACTTTAACAATTTGTTTTTCAATCATGACGGATATTTTGAAGGACAAGTAGTCACCAACTACAATAAGCTGTTATACAGAAGCCCTAACTCTTCAGAAGCATCGGAATTAGCATACTCATACAAGCAAAACAGAAACTTTAAAGAGCTACAAAAAACAATTTTAATTAGTAACGAATTTATCGGAATAGAATGAAAACTTTTTACTTCTTATTAATTTCTGTATTATTTATTTCTGCTTGTCAGAAAGATGATCCTGCTTATTTGTTCGAATTAGAAAACGTTCAGGTAAAACCAAGCTCTGCCAACAAAGACAGACTAAAAACAGACATCGAATTTGTATCGATTGCTTACAACGATTTATTTGGAAATAACATTAGCCAAAGCGAATTAGATAATATCATTACTACTTACCAATCTTTTGGAGACAAATCATTAGTAATCGAATTAATAATAAGAAAATTTGTGTTTTCAGCAGAAAGTAACATCCCTACAATTGACAGATCTAGTGAAGAATCTATAGAAGCATTCGTGCAACAATCGTACGAAAAGGTTTATAACAGGACACCTAATGCTTTTGAGAAATGGTATCTGTCAGATTTCTTAAATTCCAATGAAGAGGTAAATAGTCAAGTATATTATTATTCTATAATGACAGCTAACGAATACCGTTATTACTAAGATATGAAAAGAAGATCATTCATAAAGAAAGTAGGCTTAACTGCTGGAGCAAGTTTGGTTGCTCCATACATACTTCCATCTGGAAGGCTGTTTGCTGCTACCGGAACTCGCAAAGCAAACCACGTAGTAGTTTGTCTTTTTGCTGGAGGAGTTAGAAGCCTTGAATCTCACAACTACAGCAATGGAGAATACGGTAATGTTATGCCCTATACTTTTAACGGTAACCCTAGTAATATTGAAGGTGTAGATATCGGAACCGTGCTTGGGACTCCATCAGGACAAAGCCTACAACAGCAAGGAACTCTTTTTAATGATTTTAAATTAAAAAACGGACCAACGGGTCATTATAACGGACATGCTACAGTGCTAACTGGAGTTTATGCAAACGGAAATGTTAACATAAATGCAAATCCGAGAAACCCTACGCTATTTGAGTTATATAGAAAACATAACTCCCCTTCTATGAGCGCGCTAAACACCTGGTGGGTTTCTAATTCTCTTGGTCCATATCCCCAATTAAATTACAGCAGCTACCCTGGTTACGGCTCGCAATACGGAGCAAACCATATTCAACCTCTTAGCTTTTTATCCTCTGGTTACAATTCTGTTTATACTGCAAACGATCCTTTAACAGGATCACAAGAATTGAATAATAAAATAAATGCCATAAGAGGATTTTGCGACGATAACTTCAGCAAAGAATTTGCTAGTAGCGCTGGAGTTGTAAATACTTTGCAAGAAAAAGAATTATTAAACCAATTTATTAAAACCAACTTTCAAAACGTAGAAAGTGGTCAAATACAAGATCCTTGGGGACTAGGAGACGTGTATAATGGCGACATGTATACTATGTATTTTGCAGAAGAAATAATCAAGGAATACCAACCAGAGTTATTAGTAGTAAATATGCAAAATGTCGATACTGCTCATAACGAAACTACCGAGTATTTAAACAATATGAAAAGAGCGGACTATTCGCTTCATCATTTATGGCAGACGATACAGAATACCCCAGGAATGGAAAACACTATTTTAATAGCACTACCCGACCACGGAAGAAACGCTCAAGGAAATGGAATTTTAGATCAGTACGGAAGAGAAGGAACTGACCATAGTGATGACCAAATGAGTAGAGAAGTTTTCTGTATGATGTTGAGTCATCAGGCAGACACTTCGGTAGCTGCAAACTCTATTATCAACAACAGCGCAGGGGAAAGTGTCGACATCGTCCCAACAGTAGCTAATATTTTAGGCTTCGACAACGATATACCATCGGGCTTACTAGAAGGAAGAGTACTAACAGAAGCATTCAACTAATGAGATATTATTTATCTATTTTATTAATCGGACTTTTCACTATAATAGGTTGTAAGGAAGAATTGCCAGAGCCTTACAATCCGTATGACGCTGTTATTTATGAAGTAAATTTTGAGCCAGTAAATCAGGAGGAACCTAATTCTTTAACTAGAACCCACGACGAAGTCTTTCAACCCAAATGCAATGTTTTAGGATGCCACGACGGATCGTTTGAGCCAGATTTTAGAACACCACAAAGCACTTATTCTACCTTAGTTTATCATTCTATAATCAAAAACAATGCCCAAGAAGAATACGAATTTAGAGTAATCCCAGGCGACACTTCAAACTCTGTTCTTTGGCAAAGGATAACCGACTGTTGCTTTGTCAACCAAAACGACAGAATGCCTCAAGATAACATTGGAATCGCTATGCCTCAAACGGCAATTGATCAAATAGGAAGCTGGATAATGTCCGGAGCACCTGATATATTCGGCAATTCTATGAGCGCTCCTAACACCTTCCCTAATATCAATGATTTTGGAGTTTATGATATTGAGTACGATACATCTTATAGTCAAAATAGAATTGATGATTTGTGGTATATGCCATTTGTTATGCCTGACAACATGAACTTAAATATGGTTATAAATGTGGAAGACGACCTAACTCCAAATTTAGAGCTTCTATACAACAAGATCAAAATATCAACAGATGCGGATGACTTTTCAAACGCAATAGAGTTAACTGCTACCTGCCTTGACAATGAAGAATTTAATTACCCGTTTATCATCAACTTTAACAGTAATTTGTTCGAAAGCAATCAACAGTATTTTATGCGTTATTATACTTCTGACACTAACATAAATGAGTTGATAGAATTTCCTGAAACAGAAGATGAATCTTATTACAAATCTATATGGTCTTTTATCGTTCAGTAAACTATTTATTTTGCGCTATCATCCTGTTGAGTTCTTGTACAAAAGACAATGAACCAGAGATAAGCGAAGTGCCACACATCGAATTTGTGAGTCTTAATCCGACAATTATAAGCCAATCGGAAGGCCCTATTTACTTTACAGTATCGTACACAGACGGAGATGGAGATTTAGGAGAAAATACTCCTGATGTGAAAAATCTGTTTTTAAAAGATTTAAGAAATAATATCGAGTACGAATACCGTCTGCAACAGCTAGCACCTCAAGGCTCAAGCATCGCGATTCAAGGAACTTTCGAAATAGAATTAAACAACACATCTATTACAGACGGAAGCAATCAACAAACATTTAGCTATGAAATTAAAGTTATAGACAGAGCGGGTAACCAAAGCAATACCATCACCTCTACTCCACTTACCGTATCTAATTAACATACCTTTGTGGCATGAAATTACTACCCTACTATTTATTACTTATCGGAATCACATTAGCCTGCAACGGACAAGAAAAAACTATGCACAAACATACCAACGCTTTAATAAACGAAACCAGTCCATATCTTTTACAACACGCTCACAACCCTGTAAACTGGTATCCTTGGAATCAAGAAACATTAGATTTAGCTAAAAAAGAAGATAAACTTATACTAATAAGCATAGGCTATTCTGCTTGCCATTGGTGCCATGTAATGGAACATGAAAGCTTTGAAAAAGAAGATGTTGCACAGGTAATGAATAGCAAGTTTATAAACATCAAAATTGATAGAGAAGAAAGGCCAGATATAGATCAGATTTATATGAATGCCGTTCAGCTAATGTCTCAAAGAGGAGGATGGCCCTTAAATTGCGTTGCTTTACCAGATGGAAGACCAGTGTGGGGAGGAACATATTTCCCTAAAGATCAATGGGTACAACAAATCAATCAGGTAGCGAGCTATTACCAGAGTAATAGAGCAGATATGGAAGAATATGCCGATAAGCTTGCTAACGGCATAAGACAATCGGAATTAATAGAATACAATAAAGTTCCGGCTCAGTTTAGCGATAAAGAAATTACAGAAGTAGTTGACGCTTGGGCAAAAACTTTCGACTACAATGAAGGAGGCCCAAACAGAGCTCCGAAATTTCCTATTCCGAACAACTACCAATTTTTAATACGATACTCCCATCTTTTTAAAGATCAAATAATTGAAGACTACACTAAGCTAACCTTAGACAAAATGGCTCATGGAGGAATATATGACCAGATTGGTGGAGGTTTTTCGAGGTACTCAACCGATAAACTTTGGAAAGTTCCTCACTTTGAGAAAATGCTTTATGATAACGCCCAATTAGTAAGTTTATATAGCGAAGCATTTATTGCCTTTAAAAACCCAGAATACAAGCAAATTGTAGAAGAGACTCTAGAGTTTGTAAGCAGAGAATTAAGCGACCAAAGCGGTGCTTTTTATTCGGCTCTTGATGCAGATAGCGAAGGTGAAGAAGGCAAGTTTTATGTTTGGAAAAAACAAGAATTAAAATCTATTTTAAAAGATGAATTCGATTTATTCGCTAGCTATTACAATGTAAATAGCAAAGGATATTGGGAGCATAACAATTATATTTTGCTCAAAGACATGAGCGACGATAAGTTCTGTAAAAAAGAGAAAATAGATCTTAAAGAATTACAATTAAAAGTAAAAGCTTGGAAGAAAACATTGTTAGCAGAAAGAGAAAAAAGAATCAGACCAGGTCTTGACGATAAATCCTTAACCTCTTGGAATGCTCTAATGACTAAAGGGTATGTAGACGCATATTTCGCTTTCTCGAAACAAGAATATTTAGATGTCGCACTAAAAAATGCTCAATTTATAATAGACCAACAACTGCAAGATAACGGAGCTTTGTTTCATTCTTACAAGCAAAACAAGTCGACTATAAACGGATTCTTAGAGGACTATGCTTTTACTATTGAAGCTTTCTTACAGCTCTATC
This sequence comes from Cryomorphaceae bacterium, assembly GCA_018608925.1. Lineage (GTDB taxonomy): Bacteria > Bacteroidota > Bacteroidia > Flavobacteriales > UBA7312 > JABAYQ01. The sequence goes on from JABAYQ010000056.1 coordinate 9,548, forward strand.
AGGCTACTTACGATACAAAATGGCTAGAATCTAGCGAACAACTAATTAAGTACTGCAACGACCATTTTTATGACTCCGAAAGTGGAATGTATTACTTCACCTCTAACTTAGACGCTCCTTTAGTTGCTAGAAAAATGGAAGTATTTGACAATGTAATTCCTTCTTCTAGTTCTACTATGGCCAACAATCTTTTTTTGTTATCAGAATTTTTAGAAAACGAAGATTATTTACAAAGGTCTGAAGTGCAGCTAAACAATGTAAAAGATGGCATGGCCCAATACGGAGCTGGACATTCAAATTGGGCGAATCTAATGATGAAGTTCACCAAACCTTTCTATCAAATAGCAATAGTAGGGAAAGATGCTAAGCAAAAAACCTTAGATCTAAATGGCTTTTATCATCCTAATAAATTATATATCGGCAGTGATGAAGAAAGCAATATGCCTTTATTGAAAGATAAATTTGTAGATGGAAAAACGATGATTTATGTTTGCAAAAACAAAAGTTGTTTGCTCCCTACACCCTCCCACATTAAAGCATCTGACTATATAAACAAGTAGAAAACTAAAGTTTAATAATATGACAACCTTTTCGGAACAACAATATTTCAGACAAAAATGGCTTTGGATAATCATCTTATTCTTTCCTATTTTTTCGGCCTACGGAATTTATGAGCAAGTAATATTAGGAAACATTATTGGCGACAAACCAATGAGCGATGAAGGACTTATAGCTTTTGCTATTATTGTGGGCATAGGACTGCCTCTAGGATTTTGGAATATGAAATTAAAAACAAGAGTGACTAACAAAGGATTACACTACCAGTTTTTTCCTATTCACCTAAAAGAAAGAGTCATTGAGTTTAAAGACATAGAAAGCTTTAAAGCACGAACTTATTCGCCTATGAAAGAATTTGGAGGTTGGGGAATACGCTACGGTTTCGAAAGCAAAGCCTATAATGTGAGCGGAGAACAAGGCTTGCAAATAATCTTGAAAAACGAACGAAAAGTATTGTTTGGCAGCCAAAACCACAAGCAATTAGAAAAGGCTATGAGAGCAGCTAGCAAAAAAGAAAACTAGATTATTTTAGGGTAAAAAATCTAGCACGAAAAGAATATTATTTTTTGTGGGGACCAGCCACAAAGTCTTTCAGATAGAAAGGCTCGAAATAAGCAACATCTTCAAATTGTTTTTGGTCAAAAGCCAATTGAGCTAAAGAACTCATGTTTTTAGCGGAAGGAAAAACATCATCTATAAATATAGCGTTAGGATGCTCCACTATTTGCTTAAACTTATCAGAGCCATCTCCAAAAAATATAATAGAATGTTTATCGAGGTCTTCTTTAAATGAGTTTTCATCTAATACCTTAGCTTCAATCTCAGACTCTTTGTTGCCATAAAAAGCACAGTAAACTTCCATACGCCTAGCGTCTAGCATAGGGCAATATATAGCATCCGGATACTGTAAAGACATACCATAAGCCATTGCCTCCAATGTAGAAATAGAAATTAATGGTTTATCAATAGCGTAACATATTCCTTTAGCAGTAGATACTCCAATACGTAAACCAGTGTAAGAGCCAGGGCCTTTACTTACAGCAACAGCATCTAAATCAGAAAAAGATTTTTGTTGATCTTTAAGAATTTGCTCTATAAAAAGAGTCAGTTTTTCAGAATGGGAATACTGATCAGATACTAATTCAATGGTCTGCAAGGTCTTGCCATTTTGAGACAAAGAAACCGAGCAACTTTTAGTAGCTGTTTCTATGCAAAGTATTACTTCCACTCCATTTCAATTGCATTACCTTTTCCTTTAACATCTTCTGTAAATAGCCTGTCTCCATCTTGCAATCCGCGAGAAACAGCACTATAAGGACCAACTACTATTTGAGTGCTATCATTTAAGCCACTAAGTATATGAATATTTTGATCGTCTTGAATTCCTGTTTTTACAATATTTTGAACTGCTATTCCGTCTTGATAAACAAAAACACATTCAATCTTTTTTGAACTATCAGAAGTGTCTTTTCTGGTAGTTACCGCCTGAATAGGAACAGAAATGACATCTAATACTTTTTGAGATTGAATTTCAACCGTTGCAGTCATTCCAGGTCTGAAGTATACCGAGTCAATGATTCTAATCTTCACTTCAAAATTGGTAACCTGATCGGCACTTGCTCCCATAACGTTTGCCGAATTAGCAATCTCGGAAACCAAACCAATGAACTCTCTTTCCCCAAAAGCATCTACTTCAATAATAGTAGTATCGTTTAAATTGATGGAGTTTATATCATTTTCGTTAACCTCTACAGCAACTTCCATGAAGTTAAGATTAGCTAATCGTAACAATTCAGTTCCTGCCATCTGAGCCGTTCCAACAACTCTTTCACCTAACTCAACAGAAAGCTTAGAAATAGTTCCGCTAATTGGAGCATAAATATTTGTTTTATTTAAATTCTCTTGGGCTTCGTTTACCGAAGCTTGAGCGCTAGAAACTGAGTATTGAGAGTCGTCTACATTTAATTGAGCGATGGTATAAGAAGACTGAATTCTCTCAAACTCGGAAGACGAAATCGTTCCGTTATTGAACAATATTTCGTTTCTGTTATAGTTTGCTTGGCTTTCAATTAATTGTGCCTTAGACTTAGCCAAATTAGACTTAGTAGTGTTTAATGCCGCTCTGCTTCTTTCTAAAATAGACATGTAAGTATCAGGCTTAATTTTAATCAATAAATCGCCTTGCATTACTTGTTCACCTTCTTTTACTAAAAGAGAAACTATCTCTCCAGAAACATCGGGAGAAATTTTAACTTCTACTTCGGGCTGAATTTTTCCGCTAGCAGATACAGTCTGTATAATGTTAGACTTTTTAGAAAAATCAGTTGAAACTAAAACTGTTTCTTCCGAAGATATCCATCCAAACGAATTGGCTAAAATTAGTATGAAGCCTAACGAACCTAAAGCGATAGAAATATATTTGAGAACCTTATTTTGCTTTTTGTTGCTAAAGTAAAATAAGCCTATTGCTACTAGTAATATTATTATTGCTATTGCCATTTTTAAAAATTTATTTTTTTACCCATATAAAAATCTAACATCTTTAGTTTAAAGATGTAGTCGTATTTTGCTTGCAACAAACTATTTTCTGAAGAGAACAATTTGTTTTTGGCATCGTAGTACTCATAGGAGTTGATAAGCTGAACGTCATACTTAGACTCGGTATATCTAAAAGATTCGGTTTGTGCTTCTACTGATTTTAGGCTTGCTACATATTGCTTGTTTGCAGCAACAGCATCGGCTTGAGCTTGCTCTATAGTTTTTTGCAAAGCATTTTTAGTCTGCTGTAAATTAAGTCTATAACGTTCTACATTAATTTTTGCTTGAGAAATAGAATTATTAGCCTGCCATCCGTTAAACAAAGGCAAACTTAGAGACAGTGTTAAAGACTGACTGGTATTATCCTCAAACTGATCTTGAAAAAGATAATCAACATATGTAGGCAATCCTTGGTCATCAAGTCCATCAAACTTCATTCGTGCATCAGAATAAGCCGTACCCCAGTTAGTACTTAAGTTTAATCTAGGGCTTCTTGCACCTTGACTTATAGCTAAACTTCTCTGTGCGCTTTTTAAATTATTGTCAGCTTTTTTAACGTCTGGTAAATTAATCATTGCCTGTTCAAACATTTGATCTGCACTGGTGTTAATTAAAACAGTTGGTTCTATTTGGGGGTCTAATATATCAAACTCATCTTGACTACTTAAGTC
>JABAYQ010000101.1 GCA_018608925.1 Cryomorphaceae bacterium
CTATTGAACAATTAAGAATAGAAGTAGAACAAGAAATTATAGGCCTTAAATATCGAGACCATCCGTCTGATTTATATGCACCTATTGACTACATTCTAGGAATTGGAGGTAAAAGAATGCGTCCTATACTATTGCTTTTGGCTCATCAGCTTTACAACAAAGACTTTAGTCAGGCATTATTACCATCGGTAGCTATTGAAGTATTTCATAATTTCACTCTATTGCACGATGATATTATGGATAAAGCTCCATTAAGAAGAGGTAATGATACCGTTCATGTAAAATGGAATAACAATGTAGCTATTCTTTCGGGAGACGCTATGCTAATACAATCTTATCAATATTTTTATGATTTAGATTCTAAGGTTCTTAAAGAGGTTCTGTTTGTTTTCAATCAGGCGGCATTACAAGTTTGTGAGGGCCAACAATACGACATGGATTTCGAAATTCAGGCTGAAGTAAGTATGAACTCTTATCTCAAAATGATAGAATACAAAACAGCAATATTATTAGCTGCATCTCTAAAAATTGGGGCTATTATTGGCGGCGCTCCATCTAAAGAATCAGATTTATTATATTCTTTTGGTAGAGATATTGGTATTGCTTTTCAGCTTAAAGACGATTTGTTAGACGCTTTTGGCGATCAGAAAATATTTGGAAAAAGAGTAGGGGGTGATATTATTTCAAATAAAAAAACTTGTCTTTATTTACAAGCTTTAGAAAGAAGCGACAAAAGTATCAAAATGGAATTAGTAAACCTTTACTCCTCTTCTAGTGTAGATGATCTTACAAAGGTGGAAAGAGTAAAGGAAATATATACTCAATTGAACATTCCGTCAGCAACTAACGAATTAATAGACATGTATTATAATAAAGCAATGGAAAGTCTGTTATTGATTCCAGGTGATAAAACGGAACTTATTCGCTTTGCCGAAATGTTAAAGTCAAGAGAGAATTAAAAGCCAAGAAGCACCAAAAATCGCACTAAATAATAGTAGCATTTCAATAAATTTTGAATAATTTTGTTATTAAATGGATAAATTTTCTTTTTTAGGAGCAATACATACTAATCAGATAGAATCTCTATACGAGATGTATCTTGAAGACTCTCAATCTGTCGATGAATCTTGGAGAACATTTTTCTCAGGATTTGATTTTGCAAATGAGTCATACTCTGAAAACGATGAAGTTCCAGAAACATTTAAAAAAGAATTTCAGGTAATTAATCTTATAGACTCTTACCGAAAAAGTGGGCACTTATTTACCCAGACCAATCCGGTTAGAGATAGAAGAAAGTATACTCCTACTCTAGATATCGAGAATTTTGGTTTAAGTGAGGATGATTTAGATAGCGTTTTTCAGGCAGGATCTCAAGTCGGTATTGGTCCTTCTCCTTTGAGAGACATAGTAGCTCATCTTAAAAAAGTGTATTGCCAATCAATTGGGGTAGAGTATATGTACATCCGTAAGCCTGATCAGGTAGAATGGATAAAAAACCGTTTACATCAGAATAGTAATACCCCTTCTTTTTCTATAGATCAAAAGAAACAAATTTTAAGAAAGTTGAACCAAGCAGTTGCTTTCGAAAATTTCTTACATACAAAATACGTTGGTCAAAAAAGGTTCTCATTAGAAGGAGCCGAATCCTTAATTCCTGCTCTCGATGTTTTAATCGAGCATGGTGCTAACTTAGGCGTTGAAGAGTTTGTTGTGGGTATGGCCCATAGAGGACGATTAAATGTTTTGGCTAATATTTTTAATAAAACATATAAAGAGATATTCTCAGAGTTTGAAGGGATTGAATACGAAGACAAATTGTTTAGTGGAGATGTAAAATACCACTTAGGCTTTACTTCAGAACAAAAATGCAATAACGAAAAAAACGTAAAAATTTCCCTTTCTCCAAATCCTTCTCACCTCGAAGCAGTTGATCCTGTAGTGGAAGGGATTTCAAGAGCAAAAATTGACGAACAATACCAAGGAGACAATAACAAATTAGTTCCTATATTAATTCACGGGGATGCTGCTTTGGCAGGTCAGGGTGTTGTCTATGAGGTTATCCAAATGGCTCAGCTAGACGGCTATAAAACTGGAGGAACAATACATATTGTAATTAACAATCAAATTGGTTTTACAACCAATTATCATGATGCTCGATCGAGTACTTATTGTACCGATATTGGTAAAGTTACCTTATCGCCAGTTTTCCACGTAAATGGAGACGATGTGGAGGCAGTAGTTCATGCTGTTCAGATGGCAACCGAGTATCGTCAAAAATTCCATAAAGATGTATTCATTGACTTGTTGTGCTATAGAAAATATGGTCATAACGAAGGCGATGAACCACGTTTTACACAACCATTGCTCTACAAAGCAATTAGCAAACATGCTAACCCAAGAGAGATTTACAATCAAAAGTTAATTAATGAGGGACTTGTTGAGGCTAACTTAGCTAAAGAAATGGAGAAAGAATTTAAGCAATTCTTACAAGATCGTTTTGACGCTTCCAAGGAAGTTGAAAAAGCACGAATCACTCCTTTTTTACAAAAAGAATGGGAAGGAATGCATTTAGCTAGCGCCAATGCTTTTGAGCAAAAGACGGATACTAATGTTTCTATAGATACTTTAAAGCAAGTAGGGAAGCACCTTTATGAGATTCCTGAAAACGATCAGTTATTTAAAAAGACACAACGAATTCTGAACGATCAACGAAAGATGATCGAAGAAACCAATAAAATTGATTGGGGAATGGCAGAATTATTGGCTTATGGAACGTTACTTCATGAAGGGAATCCTATTCGTTTAAGTGGTCAGGATGTAGAAAGAGGAACTTTTTCTCACCGTCATGCAGTGTTAAAGTTAGAAGATACAGAAAAAGAAATTTGTCCTTTAAATAGCGTAAGTAAAACAGCAAAATTCGAAGCATATAATTCTTTATTGTCAGAGTACGGAGTGCTTGGGTTCGATTACGGTTATGCCATGGCTAGACCCCATTCTTTAACTATTTGGGAGGCTCAGTTTGGAGATTTTAGTAATGGTGGACAGATTATGCTCGATCAGTTTATTAGCTGTGCTGAGGACAAGTGGAGGATACAGAACGGTTTGGTAATGCTATTGCCTCACGGATACGAAGGCCAAGGTGCTGAGCACTCCAGCGCAAGACTAGAAAGGTACTTGCAGATGTGTGCTCAAGACAATATGCAAATTGCAAATTGTACCACTCCTGCTAACTTTTTTCACGTTTTAAGAAGACAACTAAAAAGAGATTTTAGAAAACCACTTGTTGTTTTTACCCCTAAGAGTCTGTTAAGACATCCTAAATGTATTTCTACTTTAGAAGATTTATCCTCAGGAACTTTTCAAGAGTTGATAGATGACCCTACTGCTATTGCAGATAAAGTAGAAAAAGTAGCTATTTGTTCTGGTAAAATCTACTACGAGTTAGAAACTCAAAAATTAGAAAGAGGACAAGAAAATATTGCAATTATCCGATTGGAGCAATTGTATCCTTTGCCAGTAGATCAAATAGAAAAAATATTAAAAAAGTATTGTGCCAAAAAGATAATGTGGGTTCAGGAAGAACCAGCAAATATGGGTGCTTGGTCACACATAATGAGAAATTTTAGGCACATCCCTTTTGAAGTAATAGCTAGATCTGAAAGCGCTGCAACAGCAAGCGGATCTAGTAAACGATCTTTTCAAAGACAAAACGAAATTATAGAACAGGTTTTTAAATAAACAAAGAACTATGCTATTAGAAATGAAAGTACCAAGTCCGGGCGAGTCCATCTCGGAAGTAGAAATTGCCGCATGGTTGGTTCAATCTGGCGACTACGTAGAAAAAGATCAAGAAATTGCGGAAGTAGATTCCGATAAAGCTACCCTTGCTCTTCCTGCTGAAGTTAGCGGAATTATTAAGATTGTAGTAGAGGAAGGCGAAATGGTTGCCGTTGGCGATGTGGTTTGTATTATCGATACCGATGGTGTTGGTGAGGCTAAACCAAAAGAAGAAGAATCTGCTCCAGTTGTAGTTGCTTCTACTACTAGCAATAATTCATCTGCTCCATTAGACGCTAAAGCAACACCGCTTGCTAAAGCTATGATTCAGCAAAACGACCTTTCTACTAAAGAAGTGACAGGAAGTGGAGAAGGAGGGAAAATTTTAAAAGACGATGTTTTAGATGCACTATCTTCTACTTCTGTAGACGGACCACGAGGAATGGAGCGTAAGAAAATGTCGATGTTGCGTCGTAAGGTAGCTCAAAGGTTGGTTTCTGTTAAAAACGAAACAGCTATGTTAACCACCTTCAACGAGGTGGATATGACTGCCATAAACGAGATTAGAGGCCAGTTTAAAGAACAATTCAAGCAAAAGTACGGAGTTGGACTAGGATTTATGTCTTTTTTCACTAAAGCAATTACAACTGCTTTAATGGAGTTTAAAGACGTAAATGCAATGATCGATGGTAATCAGGTTCAGTACCACAACTATGCCGATATAAGTATTGCCGTAAGTGCCCCTAAAGGTTTAATGGTTCCTGTTATTAGAAATGCAGAACTAATGAATTTTCAAGAGGTAGAAAGCGAAGTAAAAAGATTGGCTATAAAAGCTAGAGACGGAAAAATAACACCAGATGAAATGATGGGTGGTACCTTTACTATTACTAATGGTGGAGTATTCGGCTCTATGTTATCTACTCCAATTATTAACCCTCCTCAATCTGCTATTTTAGGAATGCACAATATCGTGCAAAGACCAATGGCAGTAGACGGAAAGGTAGAAATAAGACCTATTATGTATGTAGCTCTTTCTTACGACCATCGAATTATTGATGGTAGAGAGTCTGTCGGATTCTTATGTAGGGTTAAAGAATGTTTAGAAGACCCAACTACCCACTTATTGGGCGGAGACGTTAAAAAGAGTTTAGGACTATAAAAATGAAAGCCAGCTAATTAGCTGGCTTTTTTTAATCATTTACAAACTTTATCTAGTTCATCAGATGGACTTCCCCCATTTTTACTTGCCTGATTTTTATACCGTTGTAACTGGCTCTCCAAGCATAAACTCCAGTCGGGCAAACCCTTCCTTGGTATGTTCCGTCCCATCCAACATTAGGGTCGCTGCTTCGGAAAATTGTTTCACCCCATCGGTTTATTATGCTTAGGCTAAAGTCGCTAGAGCATCCTAAAACAGGTCTGAAAACATCGTTTTGAGTGTCGCTGTTGGGTGTGAAAGCATTAGGAGCAAAAAATGGAATAGATTCCAATGGTTTTAAAACGGTAGAAACACTATTGCGGCATCCGTTTTCGTCATATACTTCTAAGCTTATTTGATACGGATTTACATTCTCAAAAGTGTAGTCGAAAAGCGTGTCTTGGCTAATGATTGTCCCGTCTCCTAGATTCCAGACAATACTGTCGTAATTAGTAGTAGCGTCGAGAATAAGAATTGTTTTATCGCAATTAGAAATAACTTCAGGGTAAATAGTAAAATTTACATCTGGAGTTTCGTTCACCTTAAAATAATCGTCTATAACTAATGTTTCTATACATCCCATTTGGGTAATTACCTCAAGAGAAACGTCAAAAGTTCCTGCTTGATCTAAGTAAATATTTGGCGATTGACCCGAGTAGTTTTGGCCATTAACCGTCCAACTCCATGACGATATAGGATCATTAATCATCGATAGACTACTGTCTAATAATGAGAAATAAGAGGGATTACATCCTAAGCTATCTGGAGTAGAAAAACCAAGAGTTGGTGTCTCCCCTTCTGTAACTAGTATCTCATCTGAGTAATTGCAAAAGTTTGGACTCGTATTGATTAAGCTATAAGTCCCTGGAGTATTTATAGAAATAGTAGGAGTAACTTCTCCAGTACTCCATAAGCAAGCAATTGCCTGGCTTCCACCATCTAGTATTAAGGGGTCTGAACTCCCGTTACAAACCGCTAAATCAGGCCCTAGTGTAAAGCTAAAATCATCAATAGATACGGTTATTGAAGCTTCACTGACCCCTCCACAGGCTCCATCTCCGCTTACGGTATAGGTTGTGTTTTGGTTTGGGCTTGCAATAGGGTTAGAGCTATTTGGGTTTACTAAACTAGCAGCAGGTGTCCATTGATAATTTGATCCTCCACTAACGTTTAGGGTTATAGAACCACCAGGGCAAATAGTAGAATCCGGAATTATACTAAGAGATGTTGAGGCTTGTTGGTCCGAATAAATATCCATATCACCAAAGGACATTTTTTGAGAACCATCATTACCCATTCCAGTATAGTTTACATCTATATAGATACTGGTATTTTGCACATAATCTGGTGATGTAGGGTCGATAGAATTTCCCTCGACAGGTATTCCAGCTGCTCCATAAACATAAGTTTGACCTCCATCTGCTGGGTTAAACCCAGAGAAACGAAGAGCATCACCAGTTGCCCAGATTAGCTTTTCACAATCAATTCCGTCAACTGTTTGTCTGTTGCTCAAAGCAACTCCACCTGCGGTATTGTTTGCAGTGTACGGAGTGTTATAATTCCCTACTCCGTATTGTTGACTTATGGTCCAATTTCCTCCAGAGTTAGTAAATTCCATCAGTCTAGAATTGTGGGCTCCAGGAGTAAAGAGGTTGTCGAACCCTCCAAAAGTTGACCATCCCCCTTGTTGTTTTTCACACACATACATTTTACCTTCAGCACTAAATGTAATGTCAGAAATAGGATAAGAACCCCCAGTAACTGTAGAAGTAATGAAGTTACTAATGTCTGGCAAGCTAAAACATAAATCTTCTATTCCTGTAAACTCGCCACTAGCATCTAAATCTACTGACCACACTGAGTTGTTTATATTGGTTGACGTTGCTAAAGAGTTATCTTCTGTCCATTGCGAAAAATATACTTTTACATTGTTTGGCCCGTCTGCATAAACGTTAATACCCCAAATAGCTTCGCCATGTCCTGCAAAACCAGGAGTTCCGTTGTCTGGATCGAAGGGATCAAATGTAGATAGCAAATTTCCGTTGGTGTCAAATCGATAAATCTTTCCGTCTTCGAAATTAGTGATGAAGAGTTGGTTGTTCCATTTGTCAAAACAAATATTTCCTAGTCCAACATTCTGATTTGGGATTTGATTTGCTCCTGTTCCTGTAGTAATTAAAGGAGTTATGCTCCAGTCGTTAGCGTTTAATTTATAAACCCCTCCATCGCCTGCAACCCCACTATTTGTTGTGGTAGAGCCACTGCTAGAAATGACTTTTGTAGTTGTGAAATATGCGTTTTTTTGATCGTCAATAGCTACCCCAAACACGTCTCCCATATTAGTCCCTTTCCATTGTGCCTGAATTGCTGGATCCGCAGGGGTATTGAAAGTAGTTGCCCAGTTTTGACCTAGTGGAGCACTCATATTATTTTCGGTATCGAAAATAGAAAAAGCATCCCACTGCCCACTTGCTCCAGTCCAATGAGTAAGAATAGCCATTCCGTTTTGCAGCGGTTGTGCTAAAGAAATAGAAGATAAAAACACCATTAAAATGGTTGTGAATTTGGTTAAGGTCATGTTAGGTACTTGTTGTAGTTTAAGGAGCTACTAAAGTACGCTTTTATTTCTCTGTTTTAAAGAAATACCTAAGATCAATTGTGAAATAGTTGCCGTTTAGCTCGAGAAAATCGCTATTTATAGAGGGAGCTAAAACGTTGTATTCGTTAATCCCGTCATCAAATTCAGGGAAAACTCTAACGATGCTTTTGAAAGGTCTGTGAAGGGAAAGTCCAAAATAAAAATAGCCTTTTGTTTCGGTTCTATATTCTGTTCCAAGATTAGCGATAAACGACGATTGTCCTTTTTTTCTTCTTATTGTGTTCTGATAAAAAAATGAATTTTGTTCTCCTTCGGAATATATATCCGAAGTGAAGACATTATAGGAAACACCAAAAGAACCATTGAGGTACCACTTATCGGATACTCTTACATAAGTTAAAAGCTGTATTGGGATTTCGTAAGATCGAATAGTGAAATTGCTATAGTCACTTACGTTTTCACTTTCTACGTCTAATTTATATCTTCTTTGAACGAAATTAATTCCTGTTTCAAATGAAATAACGTTAGTGATATTTTTCCTAATATTCATCCCTATTGACTGTCCTAATCTAGGTTTTAGGTTGAAAGAATATAAAGTAGAATCGCTGCTATTAAAATCTTGGCTTACATTGCTCGCATTAAAATAGGCATTAGGAATAATTGGCTTTATTTGAATGCCAAATAAAAAGTCACTCTCCTGTGCGTAAGTAAAAGAGACAAGTAACGAAAATAAAAGGAGGAATCTTTTAGTCATTATCGGCAATTACTTCTACCACTTCGTCTGGCATCATTTTAGTTAATAAACCTTCAATTCCTGATTTTAAAGTCATGCTTGAAGACGGACAACCACTACAAGCACCTTGTAGAGAAACGGTTACTGTTCCTTTTTCAAATTTCTTAAGAGAAATAAAACCACCATCTTGCTCTACAGCCGGACGTACATATTCGTCCAACAGATCTGCAATTTTCTTTTCTATATCGGAAAATTCTCTATTTAATTCTTCTTTATGTTTTACAGAGTCTTTATTAAGTTTTACAGGAGCATTTTCGTTTATTACTTTGCCTCCATCTCTAATAAACTCACGAATGAACTCTCTCATTTCTAGCACTATATCCGACCACTCAATGTCGTTTTGTTTCTTAGTAACCGAAACAAAGTTTCCACTAATAAAAACGCTTTCAACAAAAGGAAAACCGAAAAGCTCTAATGCTAAAGGAGAAGAAATAGCTTCTGCTCGGTTTAGAAACTCATATATATTGTTGTCAACCAGTAATTTATTAGCTGTAAACTTCATAACTTTTGGGTTAGGAGTCTCTTCTGCATAAAGTGAAATAGGAATTTTTGTCATAGTATCATTATTTGTTCGCAAAGTTACACCAAACTTTTATCTTTGAAAAAAAACAAAATGGCTTTAATTAAAGAGGTTCTTGGCATTAGCCCTAAATTCGGTAAAGATATTTTTCTTGCCGAAAACGCAACTGTTGTCGGTCAGGTCGAAATGGGCGATTATTGTAGTGTTTGGTTTAATGCTGTAATTCGTGGCGACGTTCATTTTATTAAAATCGGTAATAAAGTTAATATTCAGGATGGAGCTGTAATCCATTGTACTTATAAAAAACACCCAACTATTATCGGCAATAATGTTTCTGTAGGTCATAACGCAATAGTACACGGTTGTAATATAAAAGACAACGTTTTAGTGGGCATGGGAGCTATTGTAATGGATAATGTGGTGGTAGAGAGCAATACTATTATCGGAGCGGGCTCTGTGGTCTTGCAGAATTGCGTTTTAGAAAGTGGTTGTATTTATGCTGGAGTTCCTGCTAAAAAAGTAAAAACCTTAAGCCAAGAACAAACTAAAGTTTTAATTGAAGGAATTGCAGATAATTATCTTAAATATTCGGAGTGGTTTAAAGAGTAACCTCCTCTAAGTGAATGTTTTCGTTAAAGAAAAACTTTGCCGATTGCTCAAATGAGTCAGTATAATCCGACACATAAAAACGATATTCTGGTTGTTGATCACTTTTCAAATTTCCTGTTTCTAAAGAATGCAGAACATAATTTGCTACTTGGCTTGCAGAATCAATAACCTCTACCTTATTGTTATAAAATTTTTTAACAATGTTTTCTATTAAAGGATAATGGGTACAAGCCAAAATTATTTTTTCAATTCCTTTTAAAGCCGGATTTTCTAAATAATTATTTATTACCGTTTGACTGATAGTGTCATTAATAAAACCTTCTTCAATCATAGGTGCCAAAAGGGGAGTTGCTAAAGTGCTGACCTCAGTATTTGGGTTTTTTTCTTTTATTTTTTTGGAATAAACACCTGAATTAATGGTTCCTTTTGTACCTATAATTCCTACTTTTTTAGAATTAGTTTCTTTGCTTAGGTAACGAACAACTGGGTCTATTACATTTACAATTGTGGTGTCAGGACAAGATTCTTTGATGTTCTGATAGGCTACCGAAGATGCTGTGTTGCAAGCGATAACAATCATTTTGCAATTTTTCTTAATTAGGAAATCGCAGATTTTTTTAGAGTATTCGTTAATTGCTCTTGACGATTTTTCTCCATAAGGCAAATGTTTGGTGTCTCCGAAATAGATAATACTTTCGTTAGGCAATGCCTTCTTAATGGCATTAGCAACGGTTAGTCCACCTATGCCTGAGTCAAAAATACCTATGGGTTGATTGTTATTCATTGTCTGAAAAATAGCATAAAAAAAGCAGTTTGTTGCCAAACTGCTTTAAAAGATTTTAAGAGGAATTACATTCCTAATTTTGCTTTTACTTTTTCAATAACATTTTCGCTTTCGTCAACATAAAGAAACGATCCTGCTCCAGAATCAAATATGTAAGTGTACTTACCATCTTTTGCTACTTCTTGAATAGCTTCCATTGCTTTGTCTCTAATAGGAGTAAAAAGTTCTGTTTCTTTTTGTGCTAAAGATTTTTGAGCACTTTGTTGGAAATCAACCATTCTTTTCTGAATGCTTTCTACTTCTCTTATTTTGTCTTCTTTAACTAATTCAGAATAAGTAGTTTCATTTTGTTGGAAGTCTGTTACTTTTCTTTCATATTCAGACTGCATATCAGATAACTGATTTTCTAATTTTTTAGCATAATCTTGAAGTTCTGTTTGCATTGTTACGCTCTCAGGCATGCTTGCTAACAATTCATTCGAATTTAAGTATCCAAATTTAGTTTGTGCTTGTGTAGAAAATACAGTTAATGCTGCAATCATTAATGTTAAAAGTCCTTTTTTCATTGTTCTCGGTTTTAAATAATTAATTAGTTTTTAGTTTCCTAACATCTTTAGGATGTCATCACTCTTGTCTAGGTTAGGGTTAGAATAAAGCATTATTAATTCACTCGATTTGTCAAAAATAACGTCGTATCGTTTTTCTTCACAAAAATCGTTAACTGCATTAAACACTTTATCTTGTATTGGCTGAACTAGTTCTTTTCGTTTAAGAAATAAGTCACCCTTAGGGCCAAATCTTTTTCGTTGTAATTCTTTTGCTTCTTTTTCTTTACCAATAATTTCGCTTTCTCTTCTTTGTTTCATGTCTTGAGTAAGAAGAATTTGATCCGCTTGGAATTTTTTGTAAAGTTGGTCAATCTCCTCAAAGATTTCTTCAATTTCTGTTTGCCAAATAAGAGATACTTTTTCTAGTTGATCTTGTGCGGACTGGTATTCTGGGATTCTTTCTAATATATAATCGCTGTCTACATACGCAAATTTTTGAGCGTAAGAAGTAAGCGTAATTACAGAAAGAAATAATATTGCAAATATATTTTTCATGAGTTTGCTAATTTAATTAAAATTGTTGATTTATGGAAAAGTGGAACTGGCCACCATTAGCGTCTGGTTTTCCTGGTACATCATCAAAGCCATAACCCCAGTCAACACCCATAATTCCAATCATTGGTATAGTAATTCTGATACCTACACCTGCCGATCTTTTAATATCAAACGGATTGAATTTGTTAAAATTGTTCCAAGTATTTCCTGCTTCTAAAAATGCTAGAGCAAAAATTGGTGATTGTGGGTTTAGAGAAAGAGCATATCTCATTTCTAATGTGTACTTATTGTAAATAGTAGCACCATCATCCGGAGATAAAGTATTGTTTCCATATCCTCTCAAAGCAACAACCTCTCTGCCATCGAGAGCATATCCGCTTAAGCCATCTCCACCCACGTAATATCTTTCAAATTGAGACAAAGATTTTTCCTTTGAATATTTTCCGATAATACCATATTGCAAGTCTGTCTTTAAAACTAATTTTTCTGCAATACTACTAAACCAGTTCGCTCCAATATTCCATTTGTGGTACTCAACCCATTTGTCACGAGCAAGGCCTTCAGGAGTGCTGTAGTCATCAATATTGTCTACTAAAGAATAAGGAGGAGTAAGCTGAATTGTTAAATTCATATTAGATCCTTTCCTTGGAAATGTTGGTTGATCTACCGAATTTCTTCCTAACACAAAAGAATAGCTACAATTGTAAAAGACACCTTCATCGAAGTTTCCTAAGTTATAATTGTCAACCAAATATTTTTTAAAGCTTAGGTTTTGGTATAATGTGAAGAAATCATCCGGAACAGTTAATCTTTTTCCTAGTCCTAATGATAAGCCTGTAACTTTAAATTCTCCTCTGCCTTCATCATCTTTATCTAAGCCGTTTGTGGTAATAGAATGGTATGCTCCAACGCTTAGGGCGTTAGGCTTTTTCCCTCCTAACCAAGGCTCAGTAAAGGATATATTGTACGATTGATATTGTATTCCGTTTGAAGAAGCCGACAAACTAAGTCTTTGTCCGTCACCAGAAGGAAGTGGAGTCCATGCTCCTTTCTTAAAAATATTCCTAGATGAGAAGTTGTTAAACGAAACTCTGAAAGTTCCGATTACTCTATTGGCACCCCAACCACCCTGAAGCTCTATCTGGTCAGAAGATTTTTCTTCTACTTTATAGGTTAAATCTACTGTTCCTTTTTGAGCATCTGGCTCTACATCTATATCTAGTGTTTCGGGGTTAAAGTAGTTTAGTGTAGCTAATTCTCTGTTGGAACGAATAATTAAAGATCGGTTAAAAAGATCACCAGGTTTTGTTCTGATTTCTCTCATTATTACGTGATCATTTGTTTTGGTATTACCAATAACAGAAACACGATTTACCCTTGCCTGTATACCTTCATAAATACGGACTTCCATATTTATAGTATCGTTATTCACATTCGTTTCGATAGGGTTTACTTGAGAGAATAAATAACCATTATCTAAATACAAGGAGTGAACGTCTCTACTGTCAGGACTACCCAATAGTCTGGTCTGCATTACCGTTTCGTTGTAAATGTCTCCCTTACTTATGCCAACTAAGTTTGATAATTCTTTATTAGAATATTTTGTGTTTCCTATAAAAGAAATATCTCCAAAGTAATATGGGTTTCCTTCTTTAATAGTAAGATCTAACAATAGATTTCCTTCTTCATCTACTC
>JABAYQ010000044.1 GCA_018608925.1 Cryomorphaceae bacterium
TTCATAATTAACTATTTTAATTGAGTTAGTAAAATAGTTAAGGCCAAGGGCACCTTGTAAAGCTAGCGAATAATAAACGACAAAGTCAAGTCTTATTTTCCGACTACGGCAGAAAAGACGATGAAGTTGTAGTTATTTTAGTATGAGTTGGTTTCTTTCTGTGACAGAAGGGTTTTTATAGCTCTATCTCTAGTGTTTCATCTAGGGAAAGAGAGCTGCAATATTGTTGTAAAGATTGCAGGCTTTGCTCCAAAGACTGGCCTAACATGCCATCTATGAACAAGCCTATCCATCTCGCAAGTGGGTTATATCCCATGTTTGCGTGGTAGGTCCATTTTACGGTTGTGATGCCTTTTCTTTGAGAGAATTCCCACTTTCCTGCTCCTTTTCCTTGGTCGTAAAAGTCGAGGCTAGTTTCGATAAGTTGGTTGTTTTTAGACTCTACTATGGTAAGTTTTCCTTCTCCTATACTTTGGCTGCTCCAGCTTTGCCAAGCATTTTTTCCCGACTCTTGTTTGGAGTATTGGTAAACGGTATTGGAATCGCTAACGCTCCATGCCGACCAGTTTTCCCAATTTTTGAGGGTATTTACCTGATCAAAAACAACATCAATTTCTTTTTCTATTTCTACAGAACGGCTTACGTATCGGTCTTTAGGCAATAAGAATGCGACAGCACAAAAGATGGCGAAGGTAAATACTAGGTACTTTACAAATTTCATATTCTATTTTTTTAATACGGTTGGCACTTTAAAGTAATCGGAATCTTTATCGGGTCCGTTTTTTAAAGCATCGTTTTTACTAAGGTGTTGGCCTACTTGGTCTTCTCTCAAAACATTGGTTTCGGTGTTGAGGTACACCAATGGCTCTACGTTTTCGGTATCTAGCTCTTCTAGTTTATTAACCAAGGCTAATATTTTATTGAGGTCGCTAGTCATTTGAGTTTTTCCCTTTTCATCGAATTCGAGCTGACTCAATTGAGCTAATTTGTCGACTAGTTTGCTATCAATTTTCATACTTAATTAGTTGTTGATCGATTATATTATACACTTCTTGCTTTAGTGTTTCTACGTCTTTGTTTTG
Organism: Cryomorphaceae bacterium; assembly: GCA_018608925.1. Taxonomy (GTDB): domain Bacteria; phylum Bacteroidota; class Bacteroidia; order Flavobacteriales; family UBA7312; genus JABAYQ01. Next base: position 1,083 of record JABAYQ010000044.1, read on the forward strand.
TGGCTTTACTCCCTTATGAATAAAGACTCTAGCCTTGCCTGGCCTCCCTTTTGTATAGGAAGACGGAAAGATGCTATGGTTGTCTGCAAAGGTAATAGGAATTATTGTAATATTTTGCTCAATTGCCAATCGGAATAGTCCGTTTTTAAAACGAGATAGGCGCACTTTATTATCTACTATTCCTCCCTCTGGAAAAATAACCATATTCTTTCCTTCTTTTATTTGCTGTCCTGCTTTCTGAAAGGCCATATAAGAATCTCTCAAGCTTTTTCGGTTTACTAAAACGTTAAAGGTACGGTAGTAATAACCAAAAATAGGAATCTTAGCCAAAGACTCTTTTCCTATAAAAGAGATGGGCTTTTTGCTTATTAAAAACATAAAAGGAACATCGAGAATAGAGGAGTGGTTGGAGCAAAATATATATTGGGTATTGGGCTCGAGCTTGGCGTCTTTCTCTATTTTAGGAATTATGGCACTTGCGTAAAACATTCCTTTACTAATGTAATGAAGTAAGAAATATAGAATAGGATAAAAGCGCGTGCTAGTAGTTAGCAAGAGCGTAAAAGGCAATGTAAGCAGATAAGGGACAACAAAAGTGATTAGAAACCACGTTCTCCAAATTAAACTTAGTATGCTTTTTAGGGTTTTCATTTATCAAACAAAAATAATTAAATAGGCGACTTATTTAATGCAATTCTTATTTTTACCATTCATTTATACCAATATTATTATGGCAAGAGTTTTAACAGGCATTCAGAGTACGGGCATTCCTCACCTAGGAAATATTTTGGGTGCGATTGTTCCTGCAATCGAATTATCTAAAAATCCGGACAATCAGAGTCTGTTTTTTATTGCAGATTTTCACTCTTTAACCACTGTTAGAGACCCTCAAACCCTTAAAAATAATACTTTGGCAACGGCTGCTACATGGTTGGCTTTCGGTTTCGATACCGATAATAATATTTTTTATCGCCAGTCCGATGTCAGTCAGGTATGCGAACTGACTTGGTTTTTGAATTGTTTTACTCCTTTTCCGATGCTTAAAAACGCCCATTCTTTTAAAGATAAGTCCGATCGTTTGTCGGATGTAAACTCCGGTTTGTTTACTTACCCAGTACTAATGGCTGCCGATATTTTGCTCTACGACGCCCAAATTGTTCCTGTAGGAAAAGACCAAGGCCAGCACCTAGAAATGACTAGAGATATTGCTGGGGCTTTTAACCATGTTTATGGCGATACCTTTGTTTTGCCTGAAGTTAAAATTGATAAAAGAGTAATGACAATTCCGGGAACCGATGGTCAGAAGATGAGCAAATCGTATAACAACTTCATCGATATTTTCTTGCCTGAGAAAAAGTTGCGCAAGCAAATTATGTCTATCCAAACCGATAGCAAAGGACTGGAAGAGGTTAAAGAGCCAGAGAGCTGTAATGTATATAGCCTTTACCGTTTGTTGGCTACACAGGAGCAATGCCAAGAGATGAAAGCAAAATACTTAGCTGGTAATTATGGTTATGGCCATGCCAAACAAGCGCTTTTCGAATGTATTATGGAACGCTTTGGAGAGCAAAGAACCAAGTTTGACCACTTTATGAGCAATCCTGATTTAATAGAAGCAGAATTGCAAAAAGGGGCTCAAAAAGCCAAAGTAATTGCCGATGAGGTTTTAAATAGAGTACGAACGAAAGTAGGTTACTAGTTTACTTCTAGTCCGTATTTTTTTCTGTACTTACGATCGAGTTGTTTTTGGTGGTTGTCTAGATCTACACTCTTACCCTGAATGTACGCCCTTACCACTTTATTACCCATCATATCTAAAGCATCTCCTTCCGAGATAAAGAAGGTTGCTTCTTTACCACTTTCTAAAGACCCTACCTCTTTGTCGATACCCAACATTTGAGCAATGTTAAGGCTAAGTGCCGATACCGCCTTTTCGTAATCTAGTCCGTAAGCTACTGCAGTTCCGGCAGAGAAAGGCAAGTTTCTTTGTCCCATCGCTTCCATATCTCCTTGGTAGCAAAAGCCAAACTTTATTCCTGCTTGGTCTAGCAAAGCTGCTTGTTTGTAAGGCAAGTAAACGTCTTCGTCTTGAGTACGTGGTAGTCGGTGGATTCTATCTAGTAAAACCATGATATTGTTTTGAGAAAGGAAGTCGCTTATTAGGTGTGCTTCTTTTGCTCCTACAATAACAATTGTTTTTAGATCAAACTCTTGAGCCATCAAAACAGCATCCATCATTTCTCTCTTTAGATTGGCATGGATGTAGACGTGTTTGGTGCCATCAAAAATACCTGTCATAGCTTCCATTTCGATGTCTACTTTAGAAGAGTTGCTCTTGTAATAGGCTTGGGCTTTAACAAGGTATTGCTTTAGCTCCAGTGTTTTTTTGGTGTAGTTGTCGGTTTTTACGATGTCTCCCGGTTCTGCCCACCAGCCTGTTTGTCTAAAATAACTTGGCCAGTTGAGGTGTATCCCGTCGTCTTGTTTTTGAGCTGCATCTTCCCAGTTCCAGCCATCTAATTTCATTACCGATGAAGTACCGCTTATGGTTCCGCCTTGTGGACTAACCTGCGCCAATAAAACCCCATTAGTACGAATGGTAGGGATAATTTTACTCTCAGCATTGAAGGCGATTAAAGACCTTACGTGGGGCTTGAAGTTTCCTGTTTCGTTAAAGTCGTTGGATGCTCTTACTGCAGATATTTCGCTTATTCCTAAGGTAGTATTTGTAGAAATAAAAGTAGGGTATGCGTGGTGGTTATATACATGGATGATGGTGTCAAAATCGTTGGGATTGATACGGATAGAGGTAGCATCAACCACAAAATCGAACGTACCATTTTCTATAGAAATAGCCGACGATTCTATTTTTTGTCCGTTTCCTAAATGAGCAACCGCACCCAAAAACAGGGTTTTCTGAGCAAAAGCTGCTACAGGTAAAATTAGTAATAGTTGGATAAAATATTTCATAATTGTTGTTTGTTAGTGGTTGTGTCCGTGATCGTGTTCTTCGCCTTCAATGGAGTCACAATGGTATAATTTTTGTTTTTCGACTTTTACCTCTTGGGTAGGAACGCCGTTTTCTTTTTCGACTAACATTTTCTGAATTAGTCGAGCTCTTTCGTCTTTGTTTCTTTGTTGCAGAACCTTGTCTTGGACGATGTCGAAATATAATTTTCCGTCTACGTAAGTCTGTTCTACTTTAGCATAAACCGAAAGAGGATTGTGTGACCACAAAACGATGTCTGCATCTTTTCCTTCTTTTATAGAACCTACGCGATTGTCTATGTGCAATAATTTTGCTGGGTTAAGAGTCACCGTTTTCCAAGCTTCTTCTTGGCTCATATTTCCGTACTTAACTACTTTGGCAGCTTCTTGGTTAAGCCTTCTTGCCATCTCAGCATCATCGGAGTTTATTGCAGTAACAATACCCATTTCTGCCAATATTGCGGCATTGTAAGGGATAGCATCGTTTACTTCAAACTTATAGGCCCACCAGTCCGAAAATGTAGAAGCTCCTGCTCCGTGAATTTTCATTTTGTCGGCTACTTTATATCCTTCCAAAATATGGGTGAAAGTGTTTACGGTAAAACCCATAGAATCACCTACGTGCATTAACATATTTATTTCCGACTGTACGTAAGAGTGACAGGTAATAAACCTTTCAGAGTTTAAAATTTCTACTAGTGTATTCATTTCTAAATCTTCTCTTGGAGCCAGTGCGCTTCTTTTTGCCGAAGACGATAAAGAGTTGTAATTAATCCATTCTTTTTCGTATGCTTTTGCTCTTAAGAAATGGTCGTAATAAACCTGTTCTACCCCCATTCTGGTTTGTGGGAAACGGATGCGTTCGAAATCTCCCCAGTTGGCTTGTTTTACGTTTTCTCCTAGTGCAAACTTTATAAATCCGTCTGCATCTTCGAATAGCATTTGTTGTGGACTAGAACCCCATCTTAGCTTTATAAGTGCCGATTGGCCACCAATTGGGTTTGCTGATCCGTGTAATAATTGAGCAGTAGTAACTCCACCTGATAGTTGGCGGTAAATGTTTACATCGTCGGAGTTAACCACATTCTGTATGCTTACTTCGGCACTACTAGCTTGGCTTCCTTCGTTTACTCCTCTGCTAATAGCAATGTGGGAGTGTTCGTCTATAATTCCGCTTGTTAGGTGTTTGCCTGTAGCATCGATAGTAGTGAATGCTTCTTTAGAAAATATTTCCTCCCCAATTAGGTTAGGGCCGATAGCAATAATTTTCCCGTTTGAGATAGCAAGATCAGTATTTTCGGCTATTCCTAAAGCTTCGTTAGTCCAGATAGTAGCTCCTTTAAAAAGCGAATTTTGAGTAGAAAGAGGGCTTTCCCATCCGTAACCCATATTAGGGAACCACAGTTTTCCTATTTCAGTATCTTCTTTTTCTTCTTCTTCCTCCTCTTCTTTTTCTTCTTCTTTTTCTATTCGGTTGGCCGTCCATTTTTCGACATCTCCGTTAGGTAAGAATATTTCACCTTCTAGCTTTTCCTTAGCGAAAAGAGTATGAATGGAATAGATACCATCTTTGTCGAAGTTAAAAGTTAGGTGAGGCCCTTCTTTTTGAAATTTCATTTTGGTAGTAGTAGAATCTTGTACCATTTTGGCTTTGTGCGATTCTAGAGAACCAAAAATGATAATTGTATCATTAGTAGCGCTTACATAGGTTCCTCTAGCGTCTAAGTCTACTTCAGATTTAACGGTGTATTGTTGGCCTTGTACCCAGTTAGAAAGGATGTTTCCTTTTAGAAAAATATCATCGGAACAAACAATAAAGTTAGCTAGTTTTCCTTTTTCAAGAGTTCCTAGCATTTGCGATGCTTCCATTAATTCGGCAGGGTTGGTCGTCAATGCTGCTAGAGCATCGCTTTTATCTAATCCGAAAGTAACGGCTTTTCTTAAGTTGGTTAAGAAGTCGCTTTTCTTCTTTAGCTCGCTAGTACTTAAGCACATAAAAATACCTTCTTCTACTAAAATAGCAGGGTTGCTAGGCGCCATTTCCCAATGCTTCATTTTTTGCAAGCTAACCATAGAGGCAGCGTCGGGAAGGGTTACGTCATAAGGACTAGGAAAGTCAATAGGGACTACTACTGCAAAACCGCTTTCTTTTAAAAAGTCCGTTCGTTGGTACTCATCTCCATTGCCGATAATGATGTAGTCTTTTTCAAATTCGTCAGCAATTTTCCAGATACGTTGGATGTCTAGCTTGTCGTTTACTTCGAATACTTGTGGAAGGTCTTGTAGTTCGTTCCAAGCTTCTAAAGAGCGGTTATATACGGGAATATTGTTTTGGCTATACCATTCGGCATCGAGGTAAGTTTGGTTGATAAGGGCTAAAGTTCCCATTAAAGAACTCGGGAATTTTTGTCTCGAACTACCCTTGTTTACAGAATAATGAGCACTTGCTTTACTGATCAGTACGCTTTTGTTTTCGTTCTGTTCGTTAAGGGTGGTAAGCAGGCCACTTCCTCTAGCAATTCCGTCATTATAGTGGGTTAAAACAGTTCCAAATCCGCTTGCTCTAAATGCTTTGGATTGGTCAGGGTTTATATTAAAAAGGTCTTTGCTGTTTGTTTGTGGCCGTATAGCCTGGTTCCATCCTGCTCCAGAGCCAGTATTGCTTTGGTATTGGGGTTGTGGCTTCCAAGGGCTGCGCTTTTCATTATCGATTCCGTAGCTAGTATGAAGGTCGATAAAAGAAGGATAAATAAATTTCGATTGAAGATCGTGAACGATTGCTCCGCTAGGAATTTCTAGGCTAGTATCGTTATCGGCTCTTATTATTCGGTCACCTTGAACGATAAGGACTCCATTTTCTAGAGTCTGTTGAGGAGAAATAACAAGAGTTGCATTTATAAACGCATGGACTTCTTCAAAGTTATTTTTTACACCATTGCTAGGGAAGGTTTCTTGTGCTGTACTAATGTTGACAAGGCCAAAAACAAAGGATAAGAGGAATAATTTTAGTTTCATTATAGTGCTAATTTTGAGGGTATGAAAATACAAAATACCAATGTAAGTTATCAATTAGATTCTTTACATTTGTTAAAAATATTTTTATGTACGTAGGATTAAAACATTTGCATAGCAGTTTGCCTTATTTATTATTTGTAGCAATACTAGTAGTATTAGTGCTCAGTCTAATGGGTATTTTTAATAAAACACCCTTTGATGCAAAAAGAAAAAAAGCAGTTTTGTTTGCTATGATTCTTTTTCACCTGCAATGGACTGTTGGTTTAATTTTATACTTTGTTAGTCCTATGGTTAAAAACATTGGCGATGCTATGTCTAACTCTATGGATCGTTTGTATGCTTTAGAGCATCCATTAATGATGACTATAGCTTTGGTTTTAGTTACTATTGCCCGATCAAAATCTAAGAAAACAGAAGATAGTTCGATGAACAGAACCGTCTTTATATTATTTATTTTGGCTCTTGCCAGCATTATTTTTTGCTTGCCAGATAGCTGGTCTGCTCTAAGAATGTTTGACTCTTCACCTTCCTAGATGGGTAATAATATAGATTCGAAAATAGAGCACGAAGATGCTGTTTTGGTGGGTATTATTACTCCTCAGCAGAACGAGGAAAAATCTAAAGAATATTTAGAGGAGCTCGATTTTCTTGCCCATACTGCTGGAGCTAAACCAGTAAAACATTTTTTACAAAAACTACCTTACGCTAATCCCAAAACATTTATTGGTACTGGTAAGCTAGACGAAATAAAAAGCTACATAAACGCCAACGATATTAAACTCGTTATTTTTGATGATGAGCTTGGCCCATCTCAACTTCGAAATTTAGAAAAAGTATTAGAGTGCAAAATTTTAGATAGGAGTAATCTTATCCTTGACATTTTTGCTTCTAGAGCCAGAACAGCTCACTCAAAAGTACAGGTGGAGCTTGCTCAATACCAATATTTACTTCCTAGACTGACTCGAATGTGGACTCACTTGGAGCGTCAAAAAGGGGGTATTGGAATGAGAGGGCCTGGAGAGACTCAGATCGAAACAGACAGACGAATTATACAGCAAAAAATAGCATTGCTTAAAGAAAAGCTGGTTCAGATTGACAAACAAAAAGCAGTACAGAGAGGCAATAGAGGAGCAATGGTAAGAGTAGCACTTGTTGGCTATACCAATGTTGGTAAGTCTACGATTATGAACTGCTTATCTAAGTCAGAAGTATTTGCCGAAAATAAATTATTTGCAACTCTTGACACTACTGTTCGTAAAGTAGTGATAGAAAATTTACCTTTTTTGTTGTCGGATACAGTTGGCTTTATTAGAAAATTGCCTCATCAATTGGTAGAAAGTTTTAAATCTACTTTAGACGAGGTTAGGGAAGCAGACATTTTGCTACACGTAGTAGATATTTCTCACCCTAATTTTGAAGAGCAAATAGAAATTGTAACGTCTACCCTTGCCGAAATTGAGGCCACAGATAAGCCTACTGTTTTAGTTTTTAATAAAGTAGATGCTTTTACTTTCGATAAAAAAGACGAAGACGACCTTACACCTGTTACTAGGGCTAACCATTCGTTAGATGACTGGAAAAAAACATGGATGGCAAAAGATAGTCCGACTATGTTTATCTCTGCTACAGAGAAAGAAAATTTCGATTCGTTTAGAAAATTATTATACGATACCGCCAAGCAAATTCATGCCAAACGCTTCCCATATAATAATTATCTGTATTGATCGTTTAATCAGTTAATAATTGCCATGAAAAACTTTTTACTACTTACATTTACCCTTTGGTGCTTTTTTGCACATGGGCAACTATCCCAACAATTTATTCGAGTTCATAATGTGGCCGACTTAGCTACACTTATTAGTATAGCCTCTCCCATGTCTGGCCAGATTGTTTTTGTTGTCGATAAGGCATCGATTTATCAATACGATGGTACCCAATGGAGCTCATTAGGTGTTTCTTTTGAAATTATTGATGGTGATTCTGATACTTGGGTAAGGGTTGACGATGGCAATGATAATGACGTTATTGAGTTTACTACTGGGGGCCAGACTAATTTTGAAATAGACGGAACTCTTCTTCGACTTACCAACCCTCTTCATTCTGCTTTTATAGGAAACTCAGGCAACTCAGCTACTAATTCGGTTTTAATAGGAGATTCGGTTCTTTTGTCGGGTAACGGTGCTGATGCAGTTGTTGCCATAGGTTACCGAGCCATGCAATACGGAACAACTGGCTCTGACAATACGGCAATAGGTGCTTATTCATTAAGAAGGATAACTAGTGGTGAATTTAATACTGCTGTAGGTTCTTTTTCTTTGAGCTCTAATACAACAGGGTCACACAATGTTGCTGTAGGTTCCTATTGCTTGAACTCTAACACAACAGGAGTTAATAATATTGGAATTGGTAGGGATATCCTATATTATAATACCACAGGAGAAAATAATATTGCTTTAGGAGCTAGTTCACTATACTTCAATACCACTGGCCGGAACAACATTGCTATTGGAAATTCTTCCTTAACTAATAATACTTCTGGCATTCAAAATATTGCTATTGGGAGACAAGCCTTGCATATTAATACATCAGGAAATTATAACATTGCTTTAGGTTTCGAATCTTTACAGGACAATACCTCAGGAAATTTTAATATCGCTTTAGGTCTTGAATGTCTAGAGTTCAATACTACCGGCTATAATAACGTTGCTTTAGGGGATGAGTCTTTACAAAGCAATACTATTGGTTATTATAATGTAGCATTAGGAGTAAGGCCTTTGAAAAATAACACAACAGGAACTAATAATGTTGCTTTAGGTTTCGAATCTTTAAGAGATAATACAACAGGAAGTTATAACACTGCTTTAGGGCCATCTTCATTAACATCTAACACAACAGGAACTAATAATGTTGCTGTTGGAAGAGATGCCTTGCGCTTAAATGAAACAGGAAGCAATAACATTGCCCTAGGAAGATCAGCGCTATTCTCAAATACAATAGGATTTGATAATGTTGCTGTAGGAAGAGATGCCTTGCGTACTAACACAACAGGAGTACAGAACACTGCTTTAGGGCTATCTTCATTAACATCTAACACAACAGGAGCTAATAATGTTGCTATTGGTGTACTAGCAATGCGAACTAACATAACAGGAGCTAATAACACTGCTGTAGGCGCAGTTTCATTATACTCTAATACTACAGGAGCTTTTAATGTTGCTGTAGGAAGAGATGCTTTGCGTCGTAATACAACAGGAGGTAATAACACTGCTGTAGGGCCATATTCATTAACATCTAATACAACAGGGTCGAATAATGTAGCTTCAGGAATAGGCGCCTTGCGTTTAAATACAACCGGATCCGATAACACTGCTGCAGGAAGAGAAGCCTTACGCTCTAATACAACAGGAAGTAGTAATGTTGCTCTAGGAAGATACGCCTCATACTTTAATACAACAGGAAGCTTTAATACTTCTGTAGGAAGAAACGCCCTATACCTTAACACCACAGGAACCCATAACACAGCTTTAGGGGTAGAAGCATTATTCTCTAATACAACAGGAGGCAATAACACAGCTGTGGGAAGGTCAGCGCTGCTTACTAATTCAACAGGAACTGATAACGTTGCTGTAGGAAGAGATGCTCTGCGTTTAAATACAACTGGACACAATAACACTTCCTTAGGCAGAACAGCAATGCGAACTAACACAACAGGAGCCCATAACGTTGCTATTGGAACAGACGCTTTGTACTCTAACACAACGGGGAGTAATAATACTGTTCTAGGAAGAAACGCGTTATTCTCTAACACAACGGGGAGTAATAACACTGCCGTGGGAAGTGGTGCACTAGGTTCTAATGGGTCTAATAATATTGGGATAGGTCAAGGAGCCACTGTTGGTGCAGGTAATAGCAACCGAGTTAGAATTGGAAATAGCGCTATTGATTACGCTGCTATACAAATAGCCTGGACTTATTCTTCCGATTTGCATTGGAAAGATAGCGTTGAGACTTTAGCATACGGTTTAAATTTAATTAAAGAGTTGCGCCCGGTCAATTATTTGCGAAAAGGGGCATTCCACAATAAAAGAGAAATTGGATTTATCGCTCAAGAATTAGAAGTAGCATTAAGAAAAGTAGGCTATCACGATCAGGGTTTTCTGACTAAAACCGATAGTGGGTATTTCGAGGTTCGCTACAACGACTTTATCGGAATTGCTATAAACGCCATAAAAGAACAACAGCAAACGATAGAAAGTCAACAACAATTTTTAGAAAGCCAACAAAAAACTAACGATAATCAACAGCAAATCATAGAAGACCTTCAAAAAGATATGCTAGAATTGAAAAAAACATGGTTAATAATGCAAGAAAAAACAAAGTAACTATATTTTTCTTAACTTAGCATTTACTTTAAGCCCTAACTGTTTTTAATTAAATTAAATAGTTTGTTTATGAAAAACATTTTACTAATTCTTTTTAGTGCCCTATGCTTGTGTGCTAAGGCCCAAGTCTCTCAGCAACTTATACGCATTAACAATGTTGCTAATCTAGCAACGCTAAATAATATATCTGGCCCATCAGCTGGTCAATTGGCTTACGTTATAGACCAAACAAGAACCTATCAATACGATGGTACTATTTGGAAGCTTTTAGCTCCCAATTCTGCTATTTCTGAAATTATAGATGGCGATTCTGATACTTGGATAAAGGTTGACGATGGTAATGACAATGATATTATTCAGTTTAGTAACCAGGGAGTGATTAATCATGAAATCGACGGAACTCTTTTTAAATTTTTAAATACTCAGGAATCTGTTTTTATAGGAAATCCTGGGGTCACCTCAACTAAATCGGTTATAATATCTTATGAAGGAAGCCTTGGACTTGCTAGCTCATCTGTTGATTTTGATGAGAATGTTGCTGTTGGGGGGAATACGTTACGTAACGCATCAGTTAGTGCTCAATCTAATACACATGTAGGTAATTTTATGTATACAAAATTTTCTAAAGGCGGTGATTTCAATACATCTTTAGGTGCTGAAAATTTTGGTTATCCTCTTGATGGTAGTGAAACTGTAGCTCATTCCAATATGAATACATCTATGGGTTATAAATTAGTGCGAAAGGCTATGGGAGCGAGTGGGAATGTTGCATTTGGTTTTAATTGTTTAATAAACACAAATTATGGCGATAAAAATGTTGCAGCTCCTTTTAATACCCTTAACGATAATACTGGAGGAGGTTCTAATATTGCATTGGGACATGAAGCGCTTAACTCAATAAATCAAAGCAATAACATTGGTATAGGCTTTGGAGCTAGCGTTCCTAGTTTGAGTTCAGATAACCAATGTAAAATTGGTGCTAATGGCCCTTCTATTACTAATTACGCTGGCATTCAAGTTGCTTGGAGTACTTCTTCCGATTTACATTGGAAAGACAGCGTTCAGTCTTTAGCTTATGGTTTGAATTTAATTAAAGAATTGCGCCCGGTCAA
>JABAYQ010000087.1:0-1413 GCA_018608925.1 Cryomorphaceae bacterium
ATACACTAGTGAGGAGCCTTCTCTTTCTAAATAGGAGGGAAGTAGTGCTAAGATTCTATAGTCTTCTACTAAGCCGTAAAAGTGTTTAAATGCAGACAAAAAGCTTTCTTCATAAATAGAAATATCGCTAACATAATGTTTGCTTGTACTTTGGCCGCTAGTTCCACTACTGCTAAAGGTTGCTTCTACCGTTTTGTCAGAAGATAGTATTTTTTGGCTTTTAAAAAATTCGATTGGCAGAAATGGTATTTGCTCTACTTGATTGATCTTCGAAGGTGTAACCTTAATTAAGTCTAGATATTTATTATACACTTTGCAACTTTGAGATTGTATATGAAACAATCTTAAAGCACGTTTTTCGAATAATATGTCTTTATCAAAAACCCAATTCATTTTTCAAAAATAAAAAAAGCCCCTATACAATAGAGGCTTTTTAATTATATATTCTAGATAATTTTAGAATCCTAGTTTTCCAAAGAATTTAGAAATCCCTTTTCCAAACTCTGCTGGTATTTCTACTAGCATGGAAGCGAAGGTTAAGTTATCATTTACTCCAATTGCAATAGCGATAGAAATAATTAATCCTATCATAGCAAATGCGAAGTCTTTACTCATTAATTTGAATGCTTTAAAAACACTAATGTTTCCAGCCTGGCGAATAGCCATAGCAACCTCTCTACCGCCAAGTAGTCCGATGAATACCCATGTAGTACTCATAGGTACTTGAGAGTATAATTTAAAGTAGAATAGTATGATGCAGTATATAAAATCAATGATAGTTGCAAAACGAACATCAGTTACTACAGATTTTTCTGTTACAATTTTTTGAATACGACCACCTTTGTAATATAGCAAAAGTCCTAGTCCGACAAATATTATTGCTGCAAAGGCAAAAAACTCACCAAAGCCCATGCTTCTAGGTAGGTAGACCGCAATATTGGCTGCATCTTGCATTAGCCAAACTGACCATAGCGTTCCTGTAGTAATCCATTGTGCGATTGTCCATCCGAACTTTGCTTTTCCAACAAATCGCTTTTTAGCCCATTGAGATATGATCATGAAAATGATGAATCCTAAAAAGAAAGCTAAAACATATCCACTCATACTTTTTGCCAATACTTTACCAACTGCTGCTGGAGCAGTTGCAAAAGAGGTTAGAAGAATAAATGTTGTAGAAACAGGCATTCTTAACCTTGTAAGTATTAATAAGAATATAGGTGCAGCTATTTGTAAGAAATGAAAGTTAGTTGGACTTTTTTCAAATCCTTTAGATGCTAATCTTCCATGACTAACATCTCTGTCTATTATACCATCTCCGATTACCTTTCCTGTTTCTGGGTCAATTGCACCTACAACATCGGTAAACATCCAGCTCCAAGTCATTGTAACTAGAAATATTCCTCCGATAAAGAT
>JABAYQ010000087.1:1423-5213 GCA_018608925.1 Cryomorphaceae bacterium
AAGATCCAAAGCACCCACCATTTTTTGTCTTGATTAGAAGCAATGAATGTACCCAATGTCTGGATACTGTCGTTTGCAACTGCCGCATAGGCTGCAAAGATAAATCCTACCCACATACCAATTTGAGGATAAGGAGTAGCAAACATCGCAATCATAAATGCGAAAACGACAAAAGTTAAAAATGAGCGTTCTTGTTTGTGTATCCACAGATTAGCTGGATAACTAAATTTAGACATCAATTTTTTCATAATACTTAGAAAGAAAAATGGTTAAGTTTAATCTAGCGATTAAAGTACTGCTAGAGTATAAACAACAACCATTATTGCAGTGTAAAGAAACTTGCTGATGTCGATTTTTGTAGTAGTATTCATAATAAATAGCGTTTGGTTAAATTTGATGAACAAATAAACATTCATTTTTGCAATTGGAGGTTACATAAAGGTAAATCCAATGTTAAGAAATTGTTAAGAATCACTTAACACACAAAAAGACCTAGCAGATATTGCTAGGTCTTTTTTTTAGAAATGTCTTTTTAAACCTTAGAACTTGTACTCTAAGTTTAAGAAGAATGTGTTTTGTTGTTCAGCATTTGCTTCTGCACCTTGGAAGCTTTGGATGTTTGCAGCAACCTTTACTCCCTTAGTCATTTGTTTTTCAATACCAAAAATGGTAAATGTTCCATCTTTTGTAATGTTCCAGTCTTCATCAGAACTCATCTCGTCGTATCTTCCGAAAAAAGATAGTCCGTTATTTAATCTGTATGTCATGTATGCAGATAAACCAGTACTATTATTATCTAATACATTGTTGGTGTTTTCTCTTAGGTTATACTCTAAACCTAGGGTATAATCATCTGTGAAATATGCCATAGCAGCGGTCGAAATGTTTTGGTGCTCTGCGTTTTCTCCGTATGTTTCTCTTGGAGATATATCTCTATGAAGTCTTAGAGCAAGATTTTCAGAAGCCTTGTATGTTAATCCTGCAGAACCTCTAAAAAGACCATTAGATTCTTGTTCTTTTTTGTAGCCTTCTCCATTTAAAATTTGTGCGTCTAAGGTTAATTTGTTGTTGATTTTATAATCAGCAGAAACCCCTATGTCAGCAGAGCTAGCCCACTTTTGCTTGTCTTGGAAAGATTTATATATATATCTGTATCCCCAAGCTTTTTCCATGAACTTAAAGTTTTTAGTCCCTATTTGTCCGAAATTAACCGATATCTTGTCAGATGCTTTCCAGTTTAAAGAAGCAATTTTTAAAAATGCGGTATAAGCACTTCCAGAATTGTTACTCCCAACATCAAATGTAATTTTAGCGCTAAAGTTGTTCTCAAATTTGTAACCATATCCTAAATATGCTCTGTTAATTTCGAAAGCTTTAAACGCATCGTCTTCAGACGAAAGATCGTAGTTAAAGTTGCTGAATATTTTAGCATGTGGCTGCCCTTGAGCCATTGCATTAAAACCAAATGTTAAAAATGCTAATGTTAAAAGTGTTGTTCTCATTTTAAAAGTTTTTTAAATTTTATGCTGCAAATCTAATGCTGTGTTTTGACTCTTATATTAAGTATATGTTAATTAATTGTAAATTGCTAAAATTGAAGGTATTAAACTTTAAATTTGTCTCACAAAACAATTATAAAAAAACATAAAATGAACTCCAATATTACTATTTTAGTTGTTGATGATGAAGAAGATATTTTAGAGTTTGTCGGCTATAATCTAAGAAATGAAGGTTATAACGTTATTACGTCTAATAATGGTTTAGGTGCTATAGAGATGGCAGAAATTCATGCTCCTGACTTAGTAATATTAGATGTGATGATGCCTGAAATGGATGGTATTGTTACTTGTGAGAAAATCCGAACTCTTCCAGATTTGAAGAATACACTTATCACTTTTTTAACTGCCAGATCAGAAGATTATTCTCAAATAGCAGGTTTTGAAGCTGGCGCTGATGATTATATTACAAAGCCTATCCGACCTAAGGTTTTGGTTAGTAGAGTTAAGGCTTTGCTTAGGAGAAAAGGTGGAGTCGAATTGTCAGACACTATTGAGGTTGGTGATTTAAGTATTAATAAAGAAAAACACCAAGTGATTTTTAGAGGTAACGAAATTACTTTCGCAAAAAAAGAGTTTCGCCTGTTAGAGCTTTTAGTTTCTAAGCCTGGTAAAGTTTTTACTCGGGAAGAGATTTTAGAAAAAGTTTGGGGGTCCGATCTAGTTATTGGAGATAGAACCATTGATGTTCATATTCGTAAACTTCGAGAAAAGCTAACTTCTAGCTATATAAAAACAGTAAAAGGAATCGGTTATAAATTCGAACATTAATATGCAGCCATCTTCACCCAAAAACATAGCACTATTATTAGCAACAATTATTTCTGCGTCTACCGCTTTTATTATTTGGCTATTAAAGTATGTCGCTTCTTCTTCTATTGAACTCGAACTGATAAGCATTATAGTAGTCACTTTTATTTTCTCTTACCTTGTAGTTTACAAGTTGATGAAGAAATATATTTACGATAGAATAAAAGTAATTTATAAAACGATTAAGAAAAATAAAGGCGCTACCTCCAATATGAATACTGATTTGGAATTAGTATCTAAAGACGTAGAAGATATAGCTAATCAGAGGCAGAAAGAGATTGATGAGCTTAAGATGATGGAAAATTTTCGTAGAGAGTTTTTAGGTAATGTTTCTCACGAATTAAAGACTCCAATATTTAATATTCAAGGATATATTCACACACTAATTGATGGTGCTTTATACGATAAGAATGTTAATATGGCCTACCTTGAGCGTACTAGCAAGAGTGTGGATAGAATGATCAATATTGTAGAAGATTTAGTTACTATTTCAAAAATTGAATCTGATCGATTGGATTTAGAAATGGAAAATTTTGACATTGTAGATTTGGCTAATGATATTTTCGATCAAACAGAAATGAAAGCGAAGAAAGCCAATCTATCCATTTCATTAGATAAAGAGTATGATTCTATTTCTGTTTTAGCTGATAGAGATAAGATTATTCAAGTGTTTACAAACCTTGTTGTCAATTCCATTAAATATGGAAAAGAGGGAGGGGAGACAAAGGTTAGGTTTTACGAAATGGGTGAAAACATCTTAATAGAGGTTGCTGATAATGGAATTGGTATTTCTCAGCAAAATTTACCTAGATTATTTGAGCGATTTTATAGAGTAGATAAATCAAGATCTAGAGATCAGGGAGGAACAGGTTTAGGCTTGGCTATTGTTAAGCATATCTTAGAAAGCCACAACCAAGTAATTAACGTGAGAAGTACGGAAGATGTAGGTACTACTTTTTCTTTTACGCTTCAAAAATCTTAAACAAATTTTTGAAATTATCTGTTGCCATTTCGATCTTAAATCCAGAATATTTTTTCGACTCTTCTAATGCTTTTTCTAATTCAAAATCATGCTGGTGTTGGGCAAAAGCAACTTTCTGCTCTGCGAATAGATTGGCTAAATAAATTTGTTCGGTTTGTCCTGGTGTGGGAATAAAAATCGCCTTTTTATCTAGAGCTGCCAAATCCATTATTGTAGAATATCCAGACCGGCTTATGACTATTTCGCTATTAGACATTGCTTGATTTAGCTCTTTGGAAGGCAAGTGATTTAAAACAGTTAAATTCTCTATTTTTTCTTCTTTGTTTGCCTCTGTTTTTCCAAGAACTAAGATGCTGTTTTTCCCTGAATCTAAAAGTTGTTTTTTTAATAGGTTTTCGAAAATAGATCGTTGAGGTTCGGGACCAGAAACAATTGCAAGGAT
>JABAYQ010000087.1:5223-11945 GCA_018608925.1 Cryomorphaceae bacterium
ATAAATTTAAAATTGTGGTTTTCGATTTTTATTTTTGACAAACTCCCCGATAAAATATTTTGCTCTGTGTCAGGAATCCAACATTCTTGGTATTTATTAATAAACCATAAGTTTACTTTTCTAATTAGAATAGAGAGTATTGGAGATTGAATATTTACCTGATGAGTAATGAAAACAGAAGGAATGGTTTTGTTGTACATGCCGTATCTGTTATCAGAAATAATTCCGTCTATTTCAAAATCTGCAATTATTTGTTTCAGGTCTTTATGCTCTTTTCTTATTTTATTTAAAATTCTGAAACTTTGAAAAATCATGCTAAATATCATCCATCCATTTTTAGGATAGGTGATGTTATATCCTTCTAATTTAATGAACTGATTGCGAGGAAATTCTTTTATAAGCAGATCTAGGGAGCGAGATGCTGCACAAAACAAAACCTCATAACCTTCCTTTTCTAACGCTCTTGCTATAGGAATACATCTAGTTGCATGTCCTAATCCCCAATCTAGAGGAGCAATAAGAATTTTCTTTTTTTTCATTCAGTAAAATTAACTAAAAATTGAACTATTTTTGTTTAAAAATTACCATTGGCTAAAAACAAGTTAAAAAAATTCGACGATATAAAGGCTTATAAAAATGTTTTTGAGCCTAGCATTGATGACCTTAAAGATCAATTTAATTTAAGCGGCAAATGGAACGAAATTGTCTTTAAAAATAATAATCCGATTGTTTTAGAACTTGGCTGTGGTATGGGAGAATATTCTGTCGGACTTGCTAAAAAACATCCTAACAAGAACTTTATTGGAGTAGATATTAAAGGAGCTAGAATGTGGCAAGGTGCTACTCAGGCTATTGATCAAAAGCTGGATAACGTTTGTTTTTTAAGGTTGAGAATTGAATTTATTCATCAATGTTTTGGATCCAATGAAATTGATGAAATTTGGATTACATTTCCTGATCCTCAAATAAAGAAAAGAAGAGCTACAAGCCGATTAACTCATCCTATTTTTTTACAAAGATATCGCCAATTTTTAAGTGATAAAGGTCAGATTCACCTTAAAACAGACAGCCAGTTTTTACACGGTTACACTTTAGGTGTTATTCAAGGATGTGGCCATGTTTTAGAAGATGCTGAGCACGACATTTATAATGCTAAAGTTTCTAGAGATAATATGGAGATTAAAACCCATTACGAAAAATTATATCTAGCTAAGCAAATGGCAATCACCTATCTTAGGTTCCGATTGAATTTTAACTATGGAAAATAATTTTTTCGAAAAAGTATACCAAGTCGCCCGACAAATTCCTCATGGAAAAGTAACCACTTATGGTGCTATAGGTCAGTATCTTGGTTCTCCAAAATCTGCCCGAATGGTTGGCTGGGCTATAAATAAATCTGCCAAAAAAAACGTACCAGCTCATAGGGTAGTAAACAAACAAGGATTGCTAACAGGTAAGTACCATTTTGATGGAGTTACTCTTATGGAGCAATTGCTTGAAAATGAAGGTGTAGTGGTTAAAAACAATCAAATTCAAGAGATGGAAATTTACTTTTGGGACCCTAACAAAGAATTAATTTGATTGATTATAAATAAGCCTTAATTCCTTATCTTTGCACCGATGAAAATTACTAAAGAACAAGTGCTTGAGGCACTATCAACTTTCACTTTACCTGGTGGAGGAGGCAATTTAGTTTCTACCGATTCGGTTAGAAATATTCAAATTTTTGGTACTGAAATTGTATTAGACGTAGAAATTAATAATCCGACTTTACAATACAAGAAAAAAGTAGAAGTAGATTGTTTGAAAGCGATTCATGACCATGTCTATGAAAAAGCGGATATAAAAGTGAATTTAATTATAAACGCGCCAGAAAAACCTAGCAATGTGATTAGGGGTAACGAAATTCCTGGTGTTAAAAATATTATTGCAGTTGCATCTGGTAAGGGTGGTGTAGGTAAGTCTACTATTACAGCTAATTTAGCCGTTGCCTTAGCAGACAAAGGGTATAAAGTTGGTCTTGTTGATGCTGATATTTACGGGCCTTCTATGCCTCTTATGTTCGATGTGGTAAATGCAAAGCCTAGCGGAAGAGAAGTGGATGGAAAAAGAAAGATCTTACCGGTTCAGAGTTATGGTGTAAAATTACTTTCTATTGGGTTCTTTGCTAATACTGATCAAGCAGTAGTATGGAGAGGAGCTATGGCTTCCAAAGCATTAAATCAAATGTTGTGGGATACCGATTGGGGACAGTTAGACTTTTTGTTAGTCGATTTACCTCCTGGAACTGGCGACATTCACCTTTCATTAGTTCAGGCTATTCCTGTAACGGCATCTATTATGGTTAGTACTCCTCAAGCGATTGCTTTGGCAGATGCTAAAAAGGGTGTTGCGATGTTCCAGATGGAATCTATTAATGTGCCAGTACTTGGTATTGTTGAAAACATGTCTTATTTTACTCCTGAAGACTTGCCAAATAATAAGTATTATATTTTTGGTAAAGATGGAGCGAAAGAATTAGCAAAAAAATTAAAGTTACCTCTGTTAGCCGAAATTCCTTTAGTGCAAAGTGTTCGTGAGGCTGGAGATGTTGGGCGCCCTGCAGTTTTGCAAGGAGCTACAGATATAGCAAATTCGTTTGTTCAATTAGCAGAAAATGTGGTGCTTGAAATGAACGAAAGGAATAAATTAGAACCTACTAAAAGAGTAGAAATTACAACGATGAGTGGTTGTTCAACAAAATAATTTATGGGAATTATAACTGATCAAAAAATCCTTGACAAAGTAGAAGATGCTCTTAACCAAGTTCGTCCTTACTTAGAGTCTGACGGAGGAGATATTCGTTTAATTGAAGTTACAGATGACTTCGTGGTAAAGGTTAAGTTATTAGGAGCATGTAGTGACTGTCAGGTTAGTATGATGACTCTTAAAGCTGGGGTAGAACAGGCTGTTAAAAAGGTTCTTCCTCAAGTAAAAGAAGTGGTAGATGTCGACAAAATTGATCAATAAATGACTAAAGAAACAGTAGATAAAGTAGTTATCTTTTTTGCAGGTGACTCTGGAGATGGAATTCAACTTACGGGTTCTCAGTTTACAAATACAACCGCACTTTATGGAAATGATTTAAGTACATTTCCAGATTTTCCGGCCGAAATTAGAGCTCCTCAAGGAACTTTAGCTGGGGTGTCCGGTTTTCAAATCTCTTTCGGAAGTTCAGAAATTTTTACTCCGGGTGATGAGTGCGATGTTTTAGTAGTAATGAATGTTGCTGCTTTAAAAGCAAACCTTAAAAGATTAAAAAAACAAGGAACAATTATACTAAACCTTGATGGCTTCGATAAACGTAATCTTAGATTAGCAGGAGTTGAAGAAGATCAAAATCCCTTAACCGATAATTCTCTTGCTGATTATAGAGTAATCGACATGAATGTTACCAAGCAAACTAGAGAATGCTTGTCGGAAATTTCAATAGGAATCAAAGAGAAAGACAGATGTAAAAACATGTTTGTTTTAGGCTTCATTTATTGGATGTATAACCGGTCTCTAGAGCATACTATTTCTTTTCTGAATGAAAAATTCGGAAATAAAATTGACATTTTAGAGTCTAATATCAAAGTGCTTAAGGCAGGTTATAATTTTGCTAATACTTGTGAAATATCAAGTAGTAGATTTGAAGTAAAACCTGCTAAAATGAAGCCTGGTGTTTACAGAAACATAATGGGAAATCAGGCAACAGCAATAGGTTTAATTGCTGCTAGCCAACAATCAGGACTAGATTTATTTTATGGTAGTTACCCAATAACTCCAGCATCAGATATTTTACACGAACTTTCGAAACATAAAAACTTTGGAGTTAAGTCTTTTCAAGCAGAAGATGAGATTGCAGCTGTTAGTGCAAGTATTGGTGCTGCTTTTGGTGGTGCTTTGGGTGTGACTGCTACTTCAGGACCTGGTGTTGCTCTGAAAGGAGAAGCAATAGGATTAGCATTTATGTTAGAGCTTCCTTTAGTTATTATTAATGTTCAAAGAGGTGGGCCGTCAACAGGATTGCCAACCAAAACAGAACAAGCAGATTTGTTACAAGCAATGTATGGAAGAAACGGAGAGGCTCCAATTCCAATAATTGCTCCTCGTACGCCTTCCGATTGTTTCGAAACTATAGTAGAAGCTTGCCGAATTGCAGTAGAACATATGACTCCTGTCTTTTATTTGTCGGATGGCTATATAGCAAATGGTGCTGAGCCTTGGATGTTCCCTAATGTTAAAGATCTTGCTAAAATTAATGTGCCAAATAAAGATTTGGGTGGAGAGTACTTCCCATATAAAAGAGATGAGAAGTTAGTTAGAGAATGGGTTACTCCTGGAACTAAAGGGAAGGAACATAGAATTGGTGGACTAGAAAAAGAAGAGCTCACAGGAAATGTTTCTTATGATTCTGATAATCATGAAAAGATGATTAAAACCAGAGAAAATAAGGTTAATCTAATTGCAAAATCAATTCCTTTACAGGAATTAGATTCTGGTAAAGAGAAAGCTAAACTGTTAGTCTTAGGATGGGGCTCTACTTATGGAGCAATTAAAACAGCAATGAAAGACGTTCTGATTCAGGGTTATTCTGTTTCTCACGCTCATATAAAATACATTCATCCTTTCCCGACCAATCTTGGAGAAGTGATCGCTAACTTTGATAAAGTTCTAGTGCCGGAAATTAATAATGGACAACTAGTGAAAATTTTAAAAGATAAATATGCTGTTGATGCTATTCCATTTAATAAAATTAAAGGAATTCCATTTGAATCAAGAGAAATTAAGAATCGCATAATTCAAGTATTAGATGGAGAATAATATATATACCTCAAAAGATTTTGCTACTGATCAGGAAGTTCGATGGTGTCCTGGATGTGGAGATTATTCCATATTGAAGCAGGTGCAGTCTGTTATGCCAGAAATAAATGTTCCTAAAGAGGATATTGTGTTTATTTCAGGGATAGGCTGCTCTTCAAGGTTTCCTTATTATATGAATACTTATGGAATGCATTCAATTCATGGAAGAGCAACTGCTATTGCAAGTGGTTTAAAAGCTTCACGCCCTGACTTAAGTGTTTGGATAATTACTGGAGATGGCGACTCTTTATCTATTGGTGGAAATCATCTGATTCACTTACTTAGAAGAAATTTTGACACAAATATTTTGTTATT
Organism: Cryomorphaceae bacterium; assembly: GCA_018608925.1. Classification (GTDB taxonomy): domain Bacteria; phylum Bacteroidota; class Bacteroidia; order Flavobacteriales; family UBA7312; genus JABAYQ01. The sequence goes on from JABAYQ010000087.1 coordinate 10,423, forward strand.
TAATAACCAGATTTATGGTTTAACAAAAGGACAGTACTCTCCAACCTCGGAACAAGGTAAAAAGACTAAGTCGACTCCTATGGGGTCCATTGACCATCCTTTTAACCCATTAGCATTGTGTTTAGGTGCTGATTCTACTTTTGTTGCTAGAACTATCGATAGAGACCCAAAGCATTTAAGAGAAATGCTTAAAAGATCTAATGATCATAACTTCTTTGTTGGAAATTTACCAGAATTGTAACGTCTTTAACGATGGTGCATTTTTTGGAATGACTGACAAACAAACTAAAGAAAATCAAACTTTATTTTTAGAGCATGGACAGCCTTTGTTATTTGGCGAAAATCATGATAAAGGAATTGTTCTTGATGGATTAAAACCTAAAGTGGTTTCTATGGATGAGTACTCTAAAGAAGACTTGTGGATTCATGATGAAACTGATCAGGCAAAAGCTGGGTTGTTAAGTCGTTTCTTTGATAATGATTTGCCAAGGCCTTTTGGTGTATTGTATTGTGAGCAAAGAGAATGCTACGAAGATGCATTGCATAATCAGATAGATAAATCTATTGAGCTTAAAGGCGAAGGAAATCTGGATGATTTGTTGAGCGGCAACAATAGCTGGACGGTAGATTAATCTTATCTAGGGATTTCGCAAACAGGAATTGCAATCATTTTATGCTTATTTCTGCTGTTAAATTGTGTATAGATTTCTAGAACTACTTTCTGACGATCACTGATGGTATTTATATCTCCTTTAAAACCCATTGCCCATTCTAATTCTGGATAAGAAGCCCCAATTTGATCTTCATCTGTTCTGTCATCGCCCCAAAGTCCATCTGTTGGTGGAGCAACCAAAATAGAATTTGCAACCCCTAAGGTTTCGCATAAAGAATAAACTTCTGTTTTTAATAAATCGGCAATTGGACTTAAATCAACTCCTCCATCTCCATACTTAGTAAAGAATCCAATACCGAAATCTTCCACCTTGTTTCCTGTTCCAGCGACTAATAAATTATTTAATTGTGCCAAGTAATATAAGCTTGTCATTCTTAGCCTTGCTCTAGAGTTTACTAATGCAATTTTATAATTTTCAGAGTTTTTATCACCGTCTACAGATTTAACAAATTGATCGTAAAGATCACTAAGATCCATAGTTATAGATTCAACATTGTTAAAATTAGATTTTAACCAATTAATATGTTCGTTGGCTCTAATTATCTGTTCTTTTTCTTGGTGTATAGGCATTTCTACACAAAGAACTTTCTTTCCTGTTTTAGCAGCTAAAGTAGAGGTAAGAGCTGAGTCAATTCCTCCCGAAACTCCTACGACAAAACCGTTGGAGTTTGCTTGTTTAACATATTGCTGCATCCACTCAGTGATAAATACAATAATATCTTGATTTTTCATATTGACACAAAGGTAATAAATTGTAGTTTTATCGGGTGAAAAATTACATATTAATAAGTGTTGTAGTTTTATGTTTTTGTGGCTGTAAATTTGATCAGTCCAAAGATATAGTCTATCC
>JABAYQ010000078.1 GCA_018608925.1 Cryomorphaceae bacterium
AGTCTCTCAAAAGGGAGGTCATTTCGGCGCAAGCCTAGGTGTTGTTGAGCTTACGGTTGCTCTTCATTATGTATACAATACGCCTTACGACCAACTAGTTTGGGACGTAGGTCATCAGGCTTATGGTCACAAAATACTTACTGGAAGAAAAGATGTTTTTCATACCAATAGAGTATATAAAGGTATAAGCGGATTTCCAAAAAGAAGTGAAAGCGAATACGATACGTTTGGCGTAGGTCATTCTTCCACCTCTATTTCTGGTGCTTTAGGAATGGCTGTAGCTTCCGAATATAAAGGCGAAAAAGAAAAACAACATATCGCAATAATTGGAGATGGCGCTATGACTGCTGGATTAGCCTTTGAAGGCCTTAATCATGCAGGAATTGAAAACTCTAACATACTGGTCATTTTAAATGACAATTGTATGTCTATCGACCCTAACGTGGGGGCTTTAAAAGAATATTTGACTGACATTGCAACTTCTCATACCTACAACAAGGTAAAAGATGAGGTTTGGAATCTTTTAGGGAAAGTCAGTAAGTTCGGGCCAAACGCACAATCTATAGCTGCTAAAATTGAGCATGCTGTAAAGTCTGTGTTGTTAAAACAAAGCAATTATTTCGAGTCTTTAAATTTCAGATACTTCGGACCTGTAGACGGACATGATGTAGAACACTTAAGTCGTGTTTTAAACGACTTAAAAGACATTCCTGGCCCAAAGATTTTACATTGTATTACTAAGAAAGGAAAAGGCTATGAGCCAGCTGAAAAGGGAAGCCCAACTAAGTGGCACGCTCCAGGCTTGTTCGATAAATCAACGGGAGAAATATTTAAAGCTGATTCGGCTCCAAAGCCACCAAAATACCAAGATGTTTTTGGTAAAACAATTATTGAGTTAGCCAAAAAGAACGAAAAAATAATGGGTATTACCCCAGCAATGCCAACGGGTTGTTCTTTAGGAATGATGATGCAAGAAATGCCAGAAAGAGCATTTGATGTAGGTATTGCCGAGCAGCATGCAGTTACTTTTTCTGCAGGTTTAGCAACACAAGGATTGGTTCCTTTTTGTAACATCTATTCCTCATTTATGCAAAGGGCTTACGATCAGGTAATTCATGATGTAGCTATACAAAACTTAAACGTTGTTTTCTGTTTAGATAGAGGTGGTTTCGTAGGTGCTGACGGACCTACTCACCATGGAGTATACGACATGGCCTTTTTCCGATTTATTCCTAACATGATAGTTTCTGCTCCTATGGATGAGAAAGAATTAAGAAACTTAATGTATACTGCTCAATTGCCAAACAAAGGGCCATTCTCTATTCGTTATCCGAGAGGAAACGGACATTTTGTAGATTGGGAATCTCCTTTGCAAGAAATTGAAATAGGTACAGGTAGAAAAATAAAAGAGGGTTCTGATGTCGCAATTCTTACTATAGGTCATGTAGGTAATTTTGCTGTAGATGCCGCTTCAGATTTACAAGAGCAAGGCTATAATGTAGGGGTTTATGATATGCGTTTTGTTAAGCCATTAGATAATAAAATGTTAGATGAGGTTTTCCAAAAGTACGACAAAGTAATTACCGTAGAAGACGGATGTATTCAGGGTGGATTTGGTTCTGCAGTTTTAGAATATATGGTAGACCAAGAATATTCTGCAAAGGTAATTCGTTTGGGTATTCCTGACTTATATGTAGAGCATGGTACTCAAGCCGAACTCTGGAAAGAATGCAACTACGATAAAGACGCTATCAAAGAGACCGTTAAAAAAATGGTGATTCTTAAAAAGGTAGTTCAACCTTCTTAACGATAAAATATAAAGCAATAAAAAAGCCCTTAGATATTTCTAAGGGCTTTTTTATTATAGAGATAAATTCTCTTATTTGATTTCAAAGCTTTCCATAAACTTGGTGGTATAATCCCCCTTACGAAAATCTTCGTTTTTCATTAATTGTTGGTGAAAAGGAATTGTAGTATTCACTCCTTCAATAACAAACTCTTGTAGCGCTCTTTCCATCTTTGCAATTGCTTCTTCTCTTGTTTGAGCTACTGTAATCAGCTTAGCAATCATCGAGTCGTAGTTTGGAGGAATAACATAGTTGGTATACACATGCGTGTCTATACGTACTCCATGGCCTCCTGGAGCGTGAAAATTAGATATTCTACCAGGGCAAGGACGGAAATTATTATGCGGATCTTCTGCATTTATCCTACACTCGATAGCGTGCATTTGAGGGAAATAATTTTTCCCAGAAATAGGAATACCATAAGCTACTTTAATTTGCTCGCAGATAAGATCATGATCTACCACCTCTTCGGTAATAGGATGCTCTACCTGAATACGAGTATTCATTTCCATGAAATAGAAATCGCGGTGTTTGTCTACTAAAAACTCTACTGTTCCAGCACCTTCGTATTTTACAGATTCGGCAGCTAAAATAGCAGCCTTACCCATTCTTTCTCTAAGCTCGTCGGTCATAAACGGAGAAGGAGTTTCTTCCATCAGTTTCTGATGTCTTCTCTGAATCGAGCAATCTCTTTCTGATAAATGACAGGCTTTTCCTGTAGAATCTCCAACAATTTGAATTTCAATATGTCTTGGGTTTTCAATAAACTTTTCCATATACATGGCGTCGTTTCCGAATGCCGCAGCAGATTCTTGCCTAGCAGAATCCCAAGCATCTTGTAGTTCTGTTGCTTTCCAAACCAATCTCATTCCTCTACCACCACCACCAGCTGTTGCTTTTAACATAACAGGGTAGCCAATTTCTAGAGCAACTTTTTTACATTTCTCAAACGTTTCTATAATTCCTTCAGAACCCGGAATAGTAGGAACGCCTGCTTTTTTCATTGTTTCTTTAGCAGAAGCTTTATCTCCCATAGAATCAATCATTTCTGGAGAAGCACCAATAAACTTAATGCCGTTTTCCTGACAAATTTTAGAGAAGTTGGCGTTTTCAGATAGAAAACCATAACCAGGATGTATAGCATCCGCATTAGTTATTTCTGCTGCTGCTATTATATTGGAAATTTTTAGATATGAGTCTGCACTTGCTCCCGGACCTACACATACTGCCTCATCAGCAAATCGTACGTGAAGACTATCTTTATCAGCTGTAGAATAAACGGCAACTGTTTTAATATTCATTTCTTTACAAGTACGAATAATACGCAATGCAATTTCACCTCTGTTGGCGATTAGTATTTTTTTAAACATAAAGCTATGTTTTAAGAAGGGTCAACTAAAAATAATGGTTGATCGTATTCTACTGGAGAAGAATCTTCCACTAAAACTTTAACAATTTTCCCGGAAATTTCTGACTCTATTTCATTAAATAATTTCATTGCTTCAATTACGCAAGTAACATCACCAGGGTTTATTGTGTCTCCAACATTTACAAAAGTGTCTTTGTCAGGAGATGGCTTTCTGTAGAAAGTACCTATCATTGGAGATTTGATGATGATCAAGTGATCTTCATTATCTTCCTCAGAGTTGTCAGAGCCTGCATCCATAGCTGCTTGAGCAGCTGGCTGCATTACTTCAGACATCATTGGAGCCATTCCCATTCCTTGTTGTAACGGAATTTGTTGAATAATTTGTTGAGGCTCTTCAATTAATTTTCCTCTTTTGATAGCAGGAGATTTTATAGAAATCTTAATATTATCAATTTCTAAATCTACTTCGGTAGCTCCAGATTTAGCTACAAACTTGATTAATTCTTGAATTTCTTTTAAATCCATTGTTTTTGATTTTTTTAATTTAGTCAAATTTAAAAATTTATTTGGAGTCGTAAGCCCATTTTAAATAAATAGAGCCCCAAGTGAAGCCTCCACCAAATGCAGCTAATATAATATTATCTCCTTTGTTTAGCTGGCTTTCCCATTCCCATAAACACAATGGAATTGTTCCATTTGTGGTGTTACCATATTTAGAAATATTAAGCATTACCTTATCGGTACCAACTCCCATCCTGTTAGCTGTTGCGTCAATAATTCTTTTATTAGCTTGGTGAGGAACTAGCCAAGCAATATCGTCACCAGTAAGGTTATTTTTTTTCATTATTTCTTCAGAAACATCGGCCATTCCTTTTACTGCAAACTTAAAAACAGTTTGTCCTTCCTGATGTATATAATGTTGTTTTGCGTCAATAGTAGCGTAAGATGCAGGGTTTACAGAACCGCCGCCTTCCATTTTTAAATAATGTCTTCCTTCGCCATTACTTTTCAAAATAGAATCTTGCACCCCAAATCCTTCAGTGTCTGGCTCTAAAAGAACTGCTCCAGCGCCATCGCCAAAGATGATACAGGTTTGTCTGTCTTCATAATCAACTATTGAAGACATTTTATCTGCTCCAACTACTACAATTTTCTTATAAGTTCCTGTTTCTATGTATTTAGAAGCAGTAGCTACTGAGAATAAAAACCCAGAGCAAGCAGCCATTAAATCATATCCAAAGGCATTTTTTGCTCCAATTTTATCGGCAATAATGCAAGCCGTAGAAGGAAACATCATGTCTGGTGTTGCAGTAGCACAAATAATTAAATCAATTTCTTCAGCACCGATGCCTCTTTTCTCAAGCAATAAATTAATAGCATTTACTGCAAGATCAGACGAACCTAAGCCTTCCCCTTTTAAAATTCTTCTTTCCTTTATTCCGGTTCTGCTAGTTATCCACTCATCATTAGTGTCTACCATTTTTTCTAACTCTTCATTAGTTAGAACGTAGTCTGGCACCCATCCGCTGACAGCTGTAATTGCTGCTGTAGTTTTAGTCATTATTAAATTTATTTAATATTTTATTTGTTAGATCTGCCTCTACCACATCAGCAGTTAAAACAATCATATTCTTTATAGCTATTTCGTTGGATATACCATGGCCAATTACAACCGTCTTATTAAGCCCTAAAATTGGTGTTCCTCCGTAATTTTCGTAGTTAAAACGATTAAAATACTCATCGTTTATTTTTCTTTTCTTCATCAGTTCGTAAACCGCTTCTGCTTGCTTTAAAACAACATTTCCGGTAAATCCGTCACACACTATTACATCGCTATGCTCACTAAAAAGATCTCTACTTTCAATGTTTCCAATAAAATCAAAATCGGCGCTGTCTTTCATTAATTCGTGAGCAGCAATAGTTAACATATTTCCTTTGGTTTCTTCTTCTCCAATATTAAGGAGTCCTACCTTAGGGTTTTTAATTCCGCAAACGTGTTCTGCAAATAGAGAACCTAAAATTCCGAATTGATATAATACGTCGGGCTTACAGTCTGCATTAGCACCTACGTCTAAAATTACGTTTACACCCCCATCTTCTTTAGGAAGAATAGAAGAAATGCAAGGGCGAAGTACGCCAGCAATTGGCTTTACTGACATATAGCCACCAACAAACATAGCTCCGGTATTACCTGCGCTAGCAAATCCGTCGATTTTATTATTTTTTAAAAGTTGGAAACCTACACTTATGCTCGATTGAGGCTTTTTAACAAGTGCTTTGGTTGGGTGGTCACCCATTTCGATGACTTCAGGGGCGTGAACAATTTCGAATGAACTAGAATCAAAACCCTTTAGTTTTAATTCGTTGATAATTTTAGTTTCATCTCCAATCAATACAAGCTGTACGTTCTGGCCTAAATCTTTAGCCGCAAGTATACTCCCTTCGATCGTTTTGTTGGGAGCAAAGTCGCCTCCCATTATGTCGATACCTATTCGAATTTTGTCCATTTAAAACAAATGTAGATTTAGTTCTATTATATAGAGCCTAAATCTACAAATAAAAAAGTTAAATATTCGGATGAGGGTATTAAACCGCTACTTCCTGAGAAATAGCTTCTTTACCTCTATAAAATCCACATTCTCCACAAACTCTATGTTGTAGAATTGGAGCGCTACAGTTTGGGCAATTTGATACATTTGCTGCAGTTGCTTTGTAGTGTGTTCTTCTTTTATCTCTTCTTGTTTTCGAGATTTTTCGTTTAGGATGTGCCATAGTTTCTAATTATTTTTTGGTCTTTATTTTTTTTAAATCAGCCCACCTAGGGTCGATTTCATTTTCTTCTTCTTCGTCTTCAGAGCCATAATAGCCCATTTCATCTATTTTTTTTATCATCTCCTGATTGCAATCTTCAATATCCGAATGGGCTCTTTTTGTCGGTAAAGACAATAAAACAAATTCGTGAAAATAATCGTCTAACGAAATGGTATGATCGTTAGGTGATAAAATCAAAAGTTCTTCATTGTCGCTTTCTTCAATAATATCGGAAAAGCGAACAATTAAGTCAAAGTCGTGATTAATCTTTTGAATAAATTGATCGGTACATCTATCGCAAATTAAGGTCATTTGACCTTCTAGTTCAAAATTAAGAACTAGCATATTTGCTTTTTTGTCTAGATGAACGGCTATGGATACATCCACATTGTTCAATTTTTCTAAGTCATAATCTTCAAAGAACGAATCCTCTATTTTAAAATCAAAACGATGAGAGCCAAGCTTCAAACCTGAAAAAGGAATCTCAAATTGTTTCTTTTCGGTCATTGTTTCAATTGTTTAAAAAAAGGACTGCAAATGTAATAATAATTCGTTAATAAGAATGCTTAGAAGTCAGAATTCGGTCTGCTTCTGTTATGAGTCTTCAAAACATTGGTATTTAACTCCTTAAATTCTTGTCTTTTTTTGGCAATATCACAAGCCAAATATATGGCTTCTCTAAACGACGACTCGTCGGCTATATTTTTGCCTGCTATATCATAAGCGGTTCCGTGATCTGGTGAAGTACGAATAAATGATAAGCCAGCACTATAATTTACACCCTGACCAAAAGAAATAGTTTTAAAAGGAATCAATCCTTGATCGTGATACATTGCTAAAACGCCATCGAATTTTTTCATTAATGAAGAACCGAAAAAACTGTCCGCAGCATAGGGTCCGAAAGCCAAAATGTTATTTTCTTTTGCTTTTTCGATAGTCGGAACAATCACTTTTCCCTCTTCTTTGCCCAAAACGCCACTATCTCCGGCATGAGGGTTCAATCCTAAAACGGCTATTTTAGGTTTACGTATCCCGAAATCTTGAATTAAACTCTTTTGAAACAATTCTAATTTCTGAAGAATCGATTTTTCGTTTACATTTTCAGCAACTTTTCCTAGAGGGATATGGCTGGTTACCACTCCAACTTTTAAACTGTCAGTTGTCATTAGCATCAAAACATCTTCCTTCTTTTTATCGGCCAAATATTCGGTATGGCCAGGAAAAGAGAATGTGTCGGATTGAATATTTTTTTTGTTAATAGGAGCAGTTACTAGTGCGTCGATGGTATTCTTCACTAATTCTGCAGTCGCTTTTTCTAAGGATATGAAAGCGTATTTACCTCCATCCTCGTTATTTTCTCCTAAAGCAAGGCTTACATTTTCATTCCAACATTCGAGAACGTTTATTTTTCTAGTCTTTAGCTGATCTATGTTCTTAATAGAATGAAAAGACATATTGTCTAACGAAAGGGCTTTTTTGTAATCGTTAATTAGCTTAGTAGAGCCAAATATAATAGGAGTGCATATATCCAACATTCTATTGTCTTTGAATGTTTTTAAGACTACTTCTAATCCAATTCCGTTAATATCTCCTATTGAGATTCCTATTTTAAGATTTTTTTGCAAAACTTATTTTGATTTATTTTTAAGAAAGTCAAATAATATACGCACTCCAACTCCTGTTCCTCCAACGCCTCTGTAGTTAAATGGAGCCATGCAAAAAGCAGGGCCAGCAATGTCTAAGTGAGTGTATGGGTAATCGGTAAAGTGCTCTAAAAACTTACCTGCCGTTATAGCACCTCCTTCCGGTCCACCTAGGTTTTTTAAATCGGCAATTGTAGATTTTAAATCGGCACTATATTCGTCCCAAAAAGGAAACTCTGCAATTCTTTCATAGACCTCGTCTCCACTTTGTTTTAGAGCTTCCATGGTAGTTTCATCATTACCCATAGCAACAATACCTTGCTTGCCAATTGCTCTAGCAGCTGCCCCAGTTAGGGTAGCCAAATCGATAACCAATTCTGGTTTGTATTTTTTAGCATAGCTAAGAGCATCGCCAAGAATAAGTCTTCCTTCTGCATCGGTATTTAATACCTCTACGGTTGTTCCGTCGAACATAGTAATTACGTCTCCAGGAGCGTATGCATTTCCTGACGGACGGTTATCTGTAGCAGGGATTAGAGCAACAACGTGTACTTCTAGTTTTGCTTTCGCAATAGCATACATGGCGCCTACAACTGCTGCAGAACCACCCATGTCACATTTCATAATGTCCATAGAGTTTGCTGTTGGTTTTAGACTCAAACCTCCGGTATCGTAAACAATTCCTTTGCCAACTAAAACAATAGGTTTTGTGTTTGTAGCATTTTTAGGCTTCCATTCCATAATAGTAAAAGTAGGAGGGTCGATACTTCCTTTATTTACTGCTAATAGTCCGCCCATTTTAAGAGTTTCAATTTTTTTCTTGTGAAGCACTTCTACTTTTAAACCAACTTCTTTAGAAAGCACTTCCATGTCCTTACTGTATTGTAAAGCAGTAAGGTAAGATAGTGGTTCGTTTACTAAATCTCTAGCAATTAAAGTTCCTTCTACCATAGCCTGAAGATCTTTTACTTTGTCTTCATTATCACTAATCAAATTGATTTTTTTAAGGCTGTTGCTTTTGTCTTCTGAGAAGTATTTTAAAAACTGGTAATTGCTTAAGGCTAATCCTTCTGCAAAGTAAAAACCTAGAGAGCCTGTTTTACACAAATCTAGAATATCAACCGCTTCTATTTTTAAGGAAACGATGCAAGAGTGTAAGGCGTTTGCTCTAAGTCTTGCTTTTTCTTTGTCTTGCTCTAAAAGTTCTACAAAAACATACTGGTCAAAACGATTGATACAGATGCTTTTTATTTCTTTTTTCACCTCTTTTTCGATGTAGCTTTTTTCTTCTTTAGAAAAAGAAAAAGCATCGAGTTCTTTGGTGTTATTGATTGTTAAAACAACCGAATTATTTTTGTTTAATTGAGCGCTGTAGAAAATTGTAGAGTCCATAATTATTGTCGTATTTTTGTACCTGCAAATTTAAGCTATTTTTTAGATGAATACGGACACATTATTACATAGGGCATCGCAATTCGAATTTTTGAGTGCCAAAGAAGGGCAATTTCTTTTTGAAAACGCTTCTACAGCAGAGTTAATGCACGTTGCTAATGAGCTAAGAAAGATACAGAAACCAGACGGTTTAGTGACTTGGCAAATCGACAGAAATGTAAACACTACTAACGCCTGTATTGCAAACTGCAAATTTTGTAATTTCTTCCGTCCTCCTGGCCACGAAGAAGTGTATGTAACTACGATTGACCAGTACAAACCTAAAATTGAAGAGACTATTAAATATGGTGGCGATCAGTTGCTATTACAAGGTGGTCATCACCCTAAATTAGGACTCGAATTTTACACCAATCTATTTAAAGAATTAAAATCTTTATACCCACAAATTAGATTGCACGCACTAGGGCCACCAGAAGTAGCTCACATTTGCAAACTAGAAAACAAATCTCACCTAGAAGTATTAGCTGCTCTTAAAGAAGCTGGAATGGATAGCCTTCCGGGAGCAGGTGCAGAAATTCTCAACGATAGAGTAAGAAGACTTATTTCTAGAGGAAAATGTACCGGTCAAGAATGGCTAGACGTTATGCGTGCTTGCCATCAGCTTGACATTACTACTTCTGCTACCATGATGTTCGGCCATATAGAAACCTTAGAAGAAAGGTTTGAGCACCTAGTTTGGATAAGAGAAGTACAAGCCGAAAAACCAAAAGAATCAGAAGGGTTTTTAGCATTTATTCCTTGGCCATTTATGGACGATGGTACTTTGCTAAACCGAATAAGAGGAATAAAAAACAATGTGACTAGCGACGAGTACATTCGTATGATTGCTATAAGCAGAATTATGTTGCCAAACGTTAAAAACATTCAGGCATCGTGGCTAACAGTCGGTAAAGAAACAGCTCAATTATGCCTACATGCTGGTGCCAACGACTTTGGTTCTATCATGATTGAAGAGAATGTAGTTTCTGCTGCAGGAGCTCCACATAGGTTTACTTATAAAACCATTCAGGAAGCTATAACAGAAGCAGGTTTTGATCCTCAACTAAGAAGGCAAGACTATACTTTTAGAGACGTACCTCAAGATATTGAAGAACAAGTAATAGACTACTAATGTTTACAGGAATAATAGAACAAATGGGGGAGGTGGTTGCTTTGGTTAAAGAGCAAGACAATTTGCATATTAGCGTAAAAGCGGACTTTACTCACGAGCTTAAAATTGACCAAAGCGTTGCCCATAACGGAATCTGCCTGACTGTTGTCGCGATAGACAAAGACGTTTACACGGTTACGGCAATTAAAGAAACTTTGGATAAAACCAATTTAGCAAAACTAGAAAAAGGACATAAAGTCAATCTGGAAAGATGTATGAAATTGGGCGACCGCTTAGACGGACACATCGTACAAGGCCATGTCGATCAAACCGCAGTTTGCTCTAAAATCGGACAAGAAAACGGCTGGCATACCTATACTTTTGAGCACCTATCGTCCGATCATTTTACGGTCGAAAAAGGTTCTGTTTGCGTTAATGGGGTAAGCCTAACGGTGGTTAATTCTCAAGACAATAGTTTCTCTGTTGCTATAATCCCTTACACCTATGAACACACCAATTTCCATTCTTTTAAAGAGGGCGATTTGGTAAATATAGAGTTCGACATTATTGGAAAGTACATTACAAAAATGAACCGATGAAAAAAGCCTTTCGAATTATTACCTTCTTAGAGGGTGTATCAAACATCTTACTTATTATAATAGCTGTTCCTTTAAAATATATTTTCGGAATAGAAGCCTTAGTTAAACTTGTAGGAATGCCTCACGGACTTCTGTTTGTTGCCTATTGCCTTATGGCTATTGCCTTTGCTCTGTTTAGAGTATACAAATGGAACATCGGCACTTTAGCCATAGTCTTACTAGCATCTCTTATCCCTTTCGGAACCTTCTGGGTAGATAAAAAGTATTTGAGGTAAGAAGCCCATTTATTGCTTGTAGCGATATTAAAAAATTTATTAGTTTAGCAATTCTTAAACCTTTTCAATTGTTTTAACCGGTTCAACTATGGGCCATAAAACTTAAACAATGAAAAAACATTTACTATTTATTCTAACTCTTTTGTTAGCCTCTAGCGCCATTGCTCAACCAACATTAACCTTTGAAAATACCGCCCCCAAAATAGGTGATCAGTTAAGCTCAATTTTCTTAGTAGAAAATTTTGATTTAGCTCATAATGGAGCCAATCAGACTTGGGATTTTTCTGCTTTTACAGGTATGAATTTTCAATCGAACTATATTTCACTAGAAAACTCAACGGAATCAATTTTATTTAGTAATGCAAACATTGTTCTTTCTGGCAATGGAATCGAAGAATCAGCTGAGTTATACTATGCCAGCTCCAATGATGAAATGTCTATAGTTGGTCTTAAGACTACTGGTATACCATCGTTATTGCTGACTTATACAGATCTAGAACTTCACCTTAAATTCCCTATCTCTTACGACGATACTTATAGTGACTCGTTTAGTGCTGAAGCAGAAAATCATTTAGGCCAAACTTATGTGCGATCTGGAAATATAGAAATAAAAGCAGATGGTTACGGAACTTTGATTCTTCCTGAAACAACTATTAGCAATGCCCTAAGA